>DATKFA010000035.1:0-5930 GCA_035511715.1 Candidatus Acidiferrum sp.
GTCATCGTCGAGCTGCTGGTCCGGATGAACCGGACCGGGCAGACGATCGTGCTCGTCACCCATAACCCGATCGTCGCCGAGCGGACCCAGCGCACCGTGCGCATGCGCGACGGCAGAATCGAGACAGCCGATAACGCTTCCCTCCTCGTGGCCGCGCTGTGACCACTTTCTTCCTGCCTGTGCTGCTGGGAATCTTCTTCGTCGTCTACGGCACGCTGGCCGTGATCGTCGTGCGCCGGCCGCTCCTTGGTCGGCTTGCCCGTCGCGAGGCCACCCGCCGGCCGGGTCAGACCGCAATCCTGATCGTCGGTTTGATGATCGCCGGCGCCTCGATCTTTGCGGTCCAGGTGTTCGTCGACAGCGCCGACCAGGCCTTCGTCAACGCGGCGCTCGCCGGGTGGGGCCGTGACGACATCGAGGTCACCGCAGGTGGGCCAGGTTTCGACGCGGGACTGGCTGCGCAAATGGCAGCCGACCCGTCGCTGGCCCCAAACGCAGCCTCATTTCAAAACGCCGTCATCGTGACCACCTCGGTCACCGACGTCGACCGTAACCTCGGCAAGCCAGGCGTCCAGCTGATCGGGCTGGACATGAGCAACCAGCAGCGCTTTGGCACATTCACCCTGGGCGATGGCCACGAGACGGGTGGGGCTGAGCTGACCGCGGGGCGCGTGTTCATCACCAAGCCGCTGGCCGACGCCCTCTCGGCTCGAACAGGTGATCGCCTGCAAGTCTCGATTCAGGGCGGCCCGGCCGGCGCCCCTCTGGTTGTCGCCGGGGTTGTCTATCGCAAGGACGCCGGGGCCTATGGTGCGAATCGGTCGATCTTCGGCTCGCTGGAAACCACCCAGACGGTCACAGGCACATCCGACGTGAATCTGATCCGCATCTCGGCGCGTGGCGATGGCGAGGCTGAGGTCGCCCGCGGGAGCCAGATGGTCGACCGCTTGAAGGCCTTGACCTCGGGCGACCGCCTGATCGTGCTCGAGACGAAGCGTGGAGCCCTCGACGCGGAGAAGGCTCAGGCCGGCGGCACGCGAGGCGCTTTCACGGCGTTGAGCCTGATCGTCGCGCTGGCGGCGAGCGCGATGGTGGTGAACCTTGCCGTCATGCTCGCCGAAGAGCGCCGGCCCCGCCTGGCGGTGCTCCGGGCGCTCGGGTTGACCCGCGCTGGGCTCGTCATGGTCTCGGTGATTGAAGGCTCGATCTACAGCCTGGCAGGGGCGATCGCGGGCTTGCCGCTCGGGCTCGCGATAGGACTCTTCATGAGCTCCCTCCTCCAGCCTGCTCTGAGCGGGAACACCGGAAGCGATCTGGTGTTGGCGGTGCAGCCAGGCTCGCTGGTTGGATCGGTTGCGGCGGCTGCTCTCATCACGCTCGTCACTCTTTTCATCACCTCGCTGCGCACTTCGCGGATGGCAATCTCGTCGGCCATTCGTGATCTTCCAGAGCCGGCCAAGACTCGCGGCACGTCGTGGGTTCGACTGGGACTTTTGGCCTCGGGCGCGCTGGTGGGCGCCCTCATGGTCGTCTCGAGCAATCCGCCGTTGAACGTGGTGGGTGGAGCGGTGGTCATTGGGTGCGCGGGCGGACTGATTCGCGGCCGGCTCTCCGACCGGCTCCGGTTCACATTGATCGGCGCTGCCATCGCGGCCTGGGGTATCGGCTATACGACGTTGAAGGTGGCCAGCTGGGGGACAGACCACCAGGTACCAGGCTCGATGATGGGCATGGCCGTCACGGTGGCCGGCCTGTCCGTGCTCCTGGCCAGCAACCTGCGGCTGCTGGAATCCGTCGTGAGCTTGCCGGGCCGGGGCGCGTCGAACTTGCGCGCCACGCTGCGCCCAGCGCTTGCCTACACGTCGCGGCGGCCCCTGCGATCGGGTCTGGTGTTCGCGGCTTTTGGATTGATCGTCGCCATCCTCACCAGCCTTTCTGCGAGCGTGACCGCGACCCGGCCCGATTACGTACACGACTCGGGCGGTTTCGATGTCAGGGTCAACGAGATCGGCAGCAGCCAGCTCTCCCTGCAGACGGACGTGCAGCGGAACATTGCCCGGGAAGAGGTCCTCCCGAGCCGTACGTTTTTCGGCCCCGTCAAGTTTGACTCCAACAACGGCCTTGGCCCAAACGGTCCGTGGCAGCAGCAGGCGCTGACCATTTTCGGGCTGACAGACGAGCAGCTCACAGCAGGCATCTTGCCTCTGTATTCCTGGGATCCGAGATATCAGAGCGCGGCCGAAACCTGGAATGCAATGCGAAACGATCCGACCTTGGTCGCCGGCAACTACCTCTCCGGCGCCCAGATCGGTCTCGCGACCACCCAGGGCACAGTCCAGCTCACCGTGGTGGCGTTAGCAGGCAACCTGGGCACGGCCCCATCGATCCTCGACGGAGTGATGGCCTCGAACAGGCTGTTCGACCGCCTGCCGGCGACCACGCCAGGCGTCAACCTCCTTCTGCAGGCCGCCCCCGGAATCTCGGCGCGCCAGCTCGCTGACGAGGTTCAGCGAGCGACGATCGCGCAAGGGGCCGACGCGACCATGATCCGGCAGATCCTGGATGACGACTTCGCCGCCGGCCGTGGCTTCCTCGACCTGCTTCTGGCCTTGATGCGGGTGGGACTCCTGGTCGGTGTCTTCAGCCTGGGCACCATCGCGCTTCGGGCGGTGGTCGAACGCCGGCGCGCGATCGGCGTCCTGCGGGCGATCGGATTCCGTCCCGGCCAGGTCCTGCTCGGCATCATCCTCGAGACGATTCTCACCGCGACCGCGGGACTGGCGGTGGGACTTGGAGCTGCCTATGGCATCGGGAGCAGCGCACTCGTGGGCGGGCTCATCCACGCCAGGTTCGTGCCTGATGGAGGAACGCTCTGGTCGGCGATCGGCCTGGTTTACGCAGCCGTCCTCGTGGTCGCGGTTCTGCCGGCGATTCGCGCGGCGCGCTTGCGGCCCGCCGAGGCCATGCGCACGATGGGCTGACGTTGATCCTCATCGCAGTCTTCGCACTCGTTTATATCGCTCTCGGCGCGATCGCTTGGCGCCGGCCGCTTCTCGCGCGCATTGCCTTCCGCGAGGCGGTGCGGCGGCCGTGGCAGTCCGCGCTGGTGGTGGCCGGCCTCACCGTCGGCACCAGCATGATCGCGATGTCCCTCGTCAACAGTGACTCGATGACCGTGTCGCTGACCCGCGCGACATACCAGTCGTGGGGCCGGGTCGACTTGCTGGTGTCTTCGAACAGCGGGTTTTTCAGCGCGGACGTCGCCGGCCGGCTGGCCCAGTCACCGAGCCTCCAGGGCAAGCTTCGCGGCGTGCAAGGGGGAGTTGAGCTGGTGGGCGCCGCCGCGGACCTGGACCGCCGCCTCGACAACCCCACGGTCCGCTTGATCGGATTCGACCCGTCCACGCAGGCCGCTTTCGGCGCCTACACCCTTACCGATGGACGGAGGACTTCGGGCCAGGACCTCCAGGTGGGTGAGGTTCTCATCTCGAGATCGCTGGCCGACTCCCTGCAGGCGCAGGCCGGCGACACGATCCAGGTCGCCTCGGGTGGGTTCGGACCGAATCGCTTCAGGGTGGCTGGGGTCGCGACCACGGATGGACCGGGTGACTACGGAGCCCAGCCCGCGATATTCGCCCCGCTCGCCGCCATGCAGAGCCTGACGGGGACCGATCGGATCAACGTGATTCGTGTCTCCGCGCTCGGAGACGGCCAGCAGGAGCTCGCCAACAGCCAGGCGATCGCACCCCTGCTGTCTCGAGCGCTCAGCGCTGTACCGCAAGGCGCCGATCTCCGCGTGCGCACGGCCAAGGCCGATGACGTGACCGAGATCATCAACCTGGCTGCGCAGAACGGCCCGGCGACGCTTGCCCTGAGCCTCGTCGTGGTGCTGGCCGGCGTCGCGCTCGTCGTCAACCTCACGCTGGCCCTGGCCGAAGAGCGCCGGCCGCAGCTCGCTGTCTTGAGAGCCATGGGTTTGAGCCGTTCCGGCATGGTCATCGCGAGCCTGATCGAGGGAGGGATATACAGCATCGGGGCCGCGGCGATCGGAGCCGTGCCCGGAATCGCGGCCGGCTGGCTGCTCGTGTCCCAGGCGGGACACTGGGTGCCGGAGATTCACGAGAAGAGCGCGACCGTCCTCTTCGTCGTATCCGCGAGCTCGATCGCAGTTTCGATCGCCGCCGGAGCGCTGGTCACATTGATCACGATGTTGGGCGCGTCCATCAGGACCGCCCGCCTCGCGATTGCGACGGCGGTCCGAGCGCTGCCCGATCAGCCGGTCAACCGACGGTCGGGCCGGCAGCGGGTCGCCGGCATCGTCGCCGGCGGAGTTGCGGGAGTCGTGGCGGTCACGTTCGGCAACCTCGAGCTCCGACAGGTCGGCGGACTTGCCCTCGTCGGCGTGGGAGGACTGATCCTTCGAGATCATCTGCCGAATCGAGCGCGGGTCACCGTGATGGCGATCGCCACGCTGGTCTGGAATGTCGGGTTCTACAACCGACTCAGCGCGATCGAGTTGGAGGACCACATCTGGGTCACCATCGTGGCGCTCGTCTCGCTGGTCGCCGCATTCTCCGCGCTGGTCGCGGTCAACATGCGAATGCTCGAGAGGTTCGTCCCCCGGATCTTCATCGCCCAGCTGACGCGGCGGCCGGTACGACTGATGCTCTCGACCGGCGCGCTGGGCCTGGTGCTGGCGCTGCTCGCATTCATCGGGGTCTTCCTCGCTGGAACCCAGCCCGACTATCGAGCGAATACGGGCGGCTACGACGTCAGCGTGTCATCGATGAGTGGATCGACGATCAACCTGTCGCCCGACCTCGAGTCGAAGATCGAGCAGAAGACCCCGATCATCACCACGAGTTACTTCGGCGCGGTTGAATCCTCGAGCTCCGACCGCGGCCCCGGGCCGCTGGCGTGGCATCAGCAGCTGCTTATGCTGTACGAGCTGACCGACGCCCAGCTGTCGGCGGGCAGACTGCCTTTGATCGGTCGCGACTCTCGCTTCGCCAGTGATGCCGCGGCGTGGGCCGCGGTGAAGGCCGATCGGAGCCTTGTCTTTTCTGGCACTTATCAACCCGGGACCTCCGTCGCCGTCATCGGCAACAGCGGTCCGGTGACGATGCGGGTGGTGGGAAGCTTCCGCTCTGGATTCCTGGCTGGGCTGGTGGGTTCGGCACAGGCCCTCGCCCCGATCTCCTCGGGGATTGCCGGCACCACTCTGCTTCTGCGCCTGAAGCCCGGCGTGAACGCATCGGCTTTTGCGCTCGATGTGAGAAAGTCGCAGTTTCCAGGCGGCGTGCAAGCCGCCACAATGCGCGACCTCCTGGATCAAGGCGGCGCCATCTTCAGGAACTTCGCGTCCGAGGTGGAGCTCCTGATGAGCGCCGGGCTTGCGGTCGGCGTGCTGAGCCTCGGCGTGCTGGCCCTGCGCGCGGTGGTCGAGCGCCGGCGGGCCATAGGCCTGCTGCGGGCGGTCGGCTTTCAGCCGCGGCAGCTCTTGGTGGCGGTGATCGGCGAGTCGGTCCTAACGGCTGTGGCAGGCGTGTTCGCCGGCGCGGCCGGCGGCCTGGCTATCGGCTACATGTTCATCAGCGCGTATTACCCGGGAGGTGGGTTCGCGTTTCAGGCCGTTCAGTTTGCGGCAGCCTCGGGGCTCGTCCTGGTCACAGCCGCCGCGGTCACCGTGGCGCCCGCCCTGGCCGTAGCCCGCACAGCGCCTGCGCAGGCGCTGAGACTGATCGACTGAGGTGCCTCCAAGCGTCATCGTCCAGGCGCACCGTCTGCGGAAGGTCTATCGCGGCGCCGACGATGTCGAGGCCCTGCGCGGCATCGACCTGGTGGTCGATCGGGGCGAGATGGTCGCCATCGTCGGACCCTCCGGCTCGGGCAAGACCACCTTGCTCAACTGCCTCTCCGGGCTCGACACC
>DATKFA010000036.1:0-4215 GCA_035511715.1 Candidatus Acidiferrum sp.
GCTTCTGCGCGACGCGCAGCGATTCCGGAACGCCCATGACGCTGCGGGCACGATGCCCCTCGGGTCGGGTGCGCTCGCCGGCTCCACGCTGCCCCTGGCAAGGCGAGTGGTCGCTCGTGAGCTCGGCTTGCGCGTGCTGACCGAGAACGCCATGGACGCCGTTGCAGACCGCGATTTCGCGCTCGACCTCGTCTACGCGTGCGCATCGACGTCGGTCCACCTCAGCCGGCTCGGTGAGGACGTCGTGCTGTGGGCGAGCTCGGAGTTCGGGTTCGTCAACCTGGCCGACGAGATCGCCACGGGGTCGAGCCTGATGCCGCAGAAGAAAAACCCCGACATCGCGGAGCTGCTCCGGGGTCGGGCAGGCCGGTCGATCGGCAGCTTCGTAGCCCTGGCGACCGTACTCAAGGGGCTGCCGCTCAGCTACGACCGCGACCTGCAGGAGGACAAGCCGGCGGTCTTCGCGGCGGTCGACAACTCCCTCGATTCGATTCGTGCGGCAGCCCTCCTCGTCGGCCACCTCGAGTTCGACCGCGAGCGGCTCGCCACGGCCGCCGCCGACCCGCTCCTCCTTGCCACCGACGCGGCGGAGGACCTTGTGCGCGCCGGCACCCCGTTCCGCAAGGCCCACGATGAGGTGGGACGGCAGGTCCGCGCCGGCCGGTTCAAGGCGACAGGCGACGCAAAGGCGTCGGTGGCGAGGCGCAAGCTGGACGTGACCGCCCGGGCCCGCGCCCTGCGTAGGGAGGCCGCCCTCCTCAGGCGGTAGAGTTCGGCCGTGCTCCTGGCGGTCGACGTCGGCAACACCAACGTGACCATCGCCCTGTTCGACGGCGAGCGCCTGGCGGCCGACTGGCGGGTGACGTCCCACCGCGAGCGGACCGCCGACGAGATGGCCGTCGAGCTTCGCGAGCTCTTCGCGCTGCGCGGGCTGGAGCTGGACGTCGTCACGGGCGTCGTCATCTCGAGCGTCGTGCCGACGCTCAACCCCGCGCTGGTCGAGGCGTCACGCCGCTACCTCAAGTGCGAGCCCGTGATGGTCGGTCCCGGCGTGAAGACGAGCGTCCGCATCCGCTATGACAACCCGAAGGACGTCGGGGCAGACCGCATCGCCAACGCCCTGGCCGCGTTCACCAGGTACGGCGGCCCGATCGTGGTCATCGACTTCGGAACCGCGGTCACCTACGACGCGATCAACGCCGAAGGCGACTACCTCGGCGGCGCGATCGCGCCGGGGGTCGAGATATCCCTCGACGCGCTCATCAGCCAGACCGCGATGCTCCGGCGCGTGGAGCCGGTCGCCCCCGACTCGGTCATCGGCCGGAACACCGTCACCTCGATCCAATCGGGCCTCGTCTGGGGCTTCGTCGCCCAGGTCGAGGGCATGGTCAAACGCATGGTCGACGAGCTCGGAGGCAAGGCCAGGGTCGTCGCCACCGGGGGGCAGGCCTCGCTCGTGGCCGACCTGACCCACGTCATCGAGGCCACCGACCCGTTGCTGACGCTCGAAGGTTTACGGCTTATCTACGCTCAAAACTCCGACGGGGGTGCTAGATAAGAGCCCGCCCAAGATGAAAGCCAGATGAAGACGGCCCAGCCCTTCCATCTCTACGTGCTCGACCCTGAGGGCCAGCCGGGTCTGGCAGCCTCCGGGCTCCGGATCGAGCAGCTGACCGACCCGGCGCACATCGAGCACCCGGCGCTCGTCCTCCTCAAGCCCGGCCAGCAGGCGCCGGAGCACGTGGCGGCGATCGAGATCTCGCCGGACGCCTCGCCGGCCGCGGTGCGCGATCTGGTCCACGTGGCGATCGAAAACGTCGCGCTCAAGCAGCAGCTGGCGCAGCTCGAGGCCGAGGCGCATCGCCGCCACCGTCAGTTCCGTGAGCTGAACCGCATCGGCATCGCGCTGTCGGCGGAGAAGGACATCGAGCGGCTGCAGTCATTCATCCTCACGACGATGCGTCAGCTGACGCATGCGGACGGCGCGAGCCTGTGGCTGAAGATGGACGAAGAGGGGACGCCGAAGCTTTTCCTCGCCTCGAGCCAGAACCACTCGATCGACAAGGACACGTACTCGGCCTTCACCGTCCCGGTCGACGACAGGAGCGTCGTCGGCTACACGGTCACGATGGGTTCGAGCCAGATCTACGACGACGCCTACAACCCGCCGGCGGGCAAACCGCGCGGCGGGAAGACATTTGATGCGCAGTTCGGATACCGGACGAAGTCGATGCTCACGGTCCCGATGCGCAACTACAACGATGAGGTAGTCGGCGCGGTGCAGCTGATCAACGCCAAGCGCCGATTCGAGACGCGTCTGACGGTCGACAACGTCGCCACCGAGGCCATCAGCTTCCAGCCCGACGACGTGGAGATGATCGAGTCGATCGCGAGCCAAGCCGCCGTCGCGCTCGACAACAAGAACCTGATCGATTCGATCCAGGCTCTTTTCGACGGTTTCGTGCAGGCGAGCGTCACCGCGATCGAGCAGCGAGACCCAAGCACCGCCGGCCACTCCGGCCGGGTCGAGGGCATGACCACGGCCCTCGCCCGCGTGATCAACGAGATCGCCACCGGCAAGTTCATGGACGTCAACTTCACCGAGGACCAGCTCAAGGAGCTGCGTTACGCGTGTCTTCTTCATGACTTCGGCAAGGTCGGGGTCCGCGAGCACATCCTGATCAAGGCGAAAAAGCTGGTTCCCGGCCAGCTCGAGGTCATTCAGGCGCGGTTTGAGTTCATAGAGCGTTCGGTGCAGGTCAAGTACGCGACCGAGAAGCTCGAGGTGATGCGGGCGGGACAGAACGGCAAGACGCTGGACGAGATCGATCGACGCCTGGAGACCGAGCTGGGCCAGCTGCGGGACTGGGTGCAGAGCATCGTCACCGCCAACGAGCCATCGGTGATGCCGGAGGACAAGGCATCGACGCTCGAGTTCTTGTCGCAGCAGACGTACCTCGACATGTCTGGCCGCGCGCACCCGATGCTGGAGCCGCAGGAGTTTCGTTTCCTCAGCATCCGCAAGGGGACCCTCGATCCGCAGGAGCGCCTCGAGATGGAGTCACACGTGACGCACAGCTTCCACTTCCTGACCAAGATCCCCTGGACCCCGGTGATGAGGGGCGTGCCCGAGATCGCGTACGGACATCACGAAAAGCTCGACGGCTCGGGTTATCCGCGGGGTCTGGCGGGCGAGCAGATCCCACTGCAGGCTCGCATGATGACGATCGCGGACATATACGACGCCCTGACCGCGCAAGACCGCCCCTATAAACGCGCGGTCCCGACAAGCACCGCGCTCGACATCCTCCACGAAGAAGCCGGCCAGGGCAAGCTGGACCGCGACCTGCTCGACGTTTTCATCACCAAGCAGGTCTACCGGCCCGCCGCCCGATGAGGATCAAGTTCTGGGGCACGCGCGGAACGCGACCCACACCCGGGAGGCGCACGCTTCGGTACGGCGGCAACACGACGTGCATCGAGGTGCGGGACCGGGAAAACAACCTGCTGATCATCGACTCAGGCTCGGGCATCGCCGAGCTGGGCAGCACCTGCGGTCCGAGCGAGCCTCTGCAGGCGCACCTTCTCATCACACACACGCACCTCGATCACATCCAGGGCTTTCCCTTTTTCGTGCCCGCGTTCGTCCCCGGCACCACGTTGACGATCGTCGGCCCCGCGGGGTCCGCGAAATCTCTGCAGGCGGCGTTCGCCGACCAGACCGACCCGGCTTACTTCCCGGTACGACTCGGTGAGATGCCTGCGGAGATGGAGTTCATCGAGCGCAACCCTGGCGAGACGTTCGAGGTCGGGGCGTTGCGCATCACACCGCACCTGTTGATGCACCCGATTCCGACCTTTGGCTACAGGATCGACGAGGGCTCGTCCCGATTCGCGTTCGCGACCGACAACGAGATCGCGCTTTTTGCCAACGGCACCAACGGCACGCTCAAAGACCTCGCGAACTGGTGTCGCGACGCTGACCTACTTGTGCACGACGCGCAGTACAGCGCAGAGGAGTACAAGACCCACGCGGGATTCGGGCACTCCACCTATGAGGAGGCGCTGTCCCTGGCCGAGCAGGCGGGCGTCAAGGAGCTGGCGTTCTTCCACCACGATCCCATGCACTCGGACATCGACGTCGACGCGTTGATCGAGCAGGCGCTGGGCAACCACCGCGCCGCCGGCGGCGCGGACGTGAACTCGTTTCCGGCC
>DATKFA010000037.1:0-3555 GCA_035511715.1 Candidatus Acidiferrum sp.
CGAGCTACTCCCAGTCCTTCCGATGGACGACGTCGTCGTCCTCCCGCACATGTCAGTGACCCTCGCCGTCGAGGGCGACAGCCAGAAGGCCGCCATCGAGGCTGCCCGCCAGGGCAACCGCCTGGTCCTCCTGGTCCCCCGGATCGACGGCAAGTTCGGCGGCACGGGCACAGTCGCGCGCCTGGGCGAGTCGGCGGAGCTTCCGACCGGCGCCGAGGCGTTCATGATCCGCGGCGAGTACCGCGCGCGGCTTGGCAGCGGCCAGGCCGACATCGGCGGAGCGCTGTGGGTCAAGGCGGACCCCATCGTCGACCCCGAGCCCCCCACCGAGAAGTCGCTCGAGCTCGCCCGCGAGTACCGCGCGCTGCTCGAGAACCTCGTCGAGTCACGCGGCGTGCCGCAGATCGTGCAGTTCCTGCGGGCCGCCCGCACGCCCGGCCACCTTGCCGACCTGGCCGGGTATTCGCCTGACCTGACCACCGACCAGAAGCTCCAGATCCTGGAGGAGCCTGACCTCGAGAAGCGCCTGAGCACGCTGATCGAGTGGACGAAGGGCATCCTGGCCGACGCGTCGCTGAAGGAGAAGATCCGCAGCGATGTCGCCGAGGGCATGGAGAAGACCCAGCGCGAGTTCCTGCTCCGGCAGCAGCTCGAAGCGATCAAGAAGCAGCTCAACGAAGGCCAGACCGACGTCGTCTCCACCTACCGCGAGCGGATCGCGAAGGCAGAGATGCCAGAGGGCGTCCTGACCGAGGTCAACCGCGAGCTCGACCGCCTGGAGCGGACGAGCGAGCAGAACCCTGAGTACGGATGGATCCGCACGTATCTGGACTGGATGCTCGACATCCCGTGGAACGTGCGCTCTGAGGACAACTACGACCTCGTGAAGGCTCGGCAGATCCTGGACGAGGACCACACCGGCCTCTCCGACGTGAAGGACCGCATCATCGAGTTCCTCGCCGTGCGCAAGCTGCGCAAGGAGCGCGGCCTCGAGGTCCTGGGCGGACGCGGTTCAGGCGCGATCATCACGCTCGTCGGACCTCCTGGCGTCGGCAAGACCTCGCTGGGCGAGTCCGTGGCGCGAGCGCTGGGCCGAAAGTTCACGCGTGTGTCGCTGGGCGGCATCCGCGACGAGGCTGACATCCGCGGCCACCGCCGCACCTACGTCGGCGCGCTCCCGGGCCGCATCGTGCGCGCGTTGAAGGACGCCGGCACGAAGAACCCGGTGATCATGCTCGACGAGATCGACAAGGTCGGGAGCGACTGGCGCGGAGACCCGTCCGCGGCGCTGCTGGAGGTCCTGGACCCGGCGCAGAACCACACGTTCCGCGACCACTACCTCGAGGTCGACCTCGACCTGTCCGAGGTGCTGTTCATCCCGACCGCGAACGTCTCGGAGACGATTCCGGCGCCGCTGCTCGACCGCATGGAGCTGATCCGCCTCGACGGTTACACGGAAGAGGAGAAGGTCGCGATCGCGCGCGACCACCTGCTCAAGCGGCAGGTCAAGCAGGCAGGTTTGAAGCCCGAGGAAGTCACCGTTGACGACGCGGCGATCATGAAGGTGATCACCGACCACACCCGCGAGGCCGGCGTGCGCAACCTCGAGCGCGAGCTGGGCAAGATCACGCGCAAGGTCGCGACGAAGGTGGCGACCGGCGAGCTCACGCCGCCGGTGGCGATCACGCCCGAGCGCGTGCGCGAGTTTCTCGGCAAGCCGAAGTTCGACAACGAGGTCGCAGCTCGCACCGCGGTGCCTGGCGTCGCGACTGGATTGGCGGTGACCGGAACCGGAGGCGACGTGTTGTTCGTCGAGGCGACGGCGACCGACGCCACGAACGGTCACGGAGGCTCACTTGTGCTGACTGGTCAGCTGGGCGACGTGATGAAGGAGTCGGCGCAGATCGCGCTGTCCTACGTCCGCTCGCACGCTGCAGAGCTGCACATCCCGAGCGCTGAGATCAACAAGTCGTTCCACATCCACGTGCCGGAAGGTGCCGTGCCGAAGGACGGCCCGTCAGCGGGGGTGACGATGACGACCGCGATCGTCTCGTTGCTCACCGGGCGACCGATGCGAAACACGGTTGCCATGACCGGCGAGGTGACGCTGCAGGGATTGGTGCTGCCGATCGGCGGCGTCAAGCAGAAGGTCCTGGCCGCTCACCGCATGGGACTGAAGGAGGTCATCCTCCCGAAGCGCAACGAGAAGGACATCGACGATGTTCCCGAGACGGTGCGGAAGGCGATGACGTTCCACCTGGCAAGCCGTGTCGAGGATGTGCTCCAGCACGCTCTCGAGCCGGTGGCGCAGCCCAAGTTCGAAGTCGCATAGATAAAAGGAGCAACCCGCGAGTGCCGGCACTCGCGGGTTTTTTCTTGCCTCGATACCCGTCACCGCCGGCGCTCGCGGTGATCGCGCGGGGTAGGCTCTAGCCCGGATGCGCATCGACATCGTGGTCTTCGACGGCATGGACGAGCTCGACGCAGTTGGACCGCTCGAGGTTCTGCGCAGAGCCGGCTTCGACGTGCGGCTGGTGGCGCTCGACGCGGATAGAGCCGTCACCTGCGCATACGGCCTGACGATCACACCCGACGGCGCACCTCGAAGCGACGCCGAGATCGTCGTCTTTCCGGGCGGTGGCTGGGTCGGTCGTGCAGAGAAGGGCGTCCGCGCCGAAGTCGATAGCAAGCGTTGGGAGCCGCTCATCGCCGACGCGTCACGGCGGGGAGCCGTCCTGGCGTCCGTTTGCACCGGGGCGATGATCCTCGCATCCGCTGGAGCCCTCAAGGGCAGGCGTGCGACCACCCATCACAACGCTTGGGAAGACCTCGGAGCTGCTGGGGCGACGGTCGTCCGCGAGCGCGTCGTCGACGACGGCGACCGCGTCACCGCCGGTGGCGTCACGAGCGGCATCGACCTCGCGCTGCACCTCGTCGAGCGTTTTGCCGGCAAGCAAACAGCGGATCGCATCGCCGGCGACCTGGAATATCGCGCCACGTCGCCGGCTTGCTGATTACGTGAGCCGCAGCCCCCAGGACGTACTCGCCGCCGCCCGGACCATCGCCGTCGTGGGCGCATCTCGCGATCCGTTCAAGGCCGGGGGGTCGGTGCCCGCCGGTCTGCAGCGCCGCGGGTTTCGCATCATCCCGATCAACCCCCACGCTGACATGCTGTTCGGTGAACGCGTCTACCGGTCTGTGCTGGACGTGCCCGAGAGGATCGACATCGTCGACGTGTTCCGGCCCGCGCCCGACGCCCCGGAGATCGCGCGCCAGGCCGCCGCTGTCGGTGCAAAAGCGCTGTGGCTGCAGCTCGACATCCGCTCCGACGAGGCGAGGCAGATCGCAGAAGCGGCGGGCATGGACTTCGTCGAAGACGAATGCACCGCCGTCATCGCGTCGCTCTACCAGATTCGAAAGAGCGCGGCCTAACCCTTACGCTGCACGGCGTGCCAGGCCGGCCGAAGCGCGACCGCACGATCGAGTCGGAGCTGAAGTTCCGGCTGACCGGTCCGCAAGACCATCGCAAGCTCCGTGAGATGCTCCGCGATCGCG
>DATKFA010000038.1:0-16458 GCA_035511715.1 Candidatus Acidiferrum sp.
CCAAACAGGTGGCGCAGTACGAGGAGCAGGTCAAGGAGGAGGTCACCGAGGCGACAAAGCAGGGCATGGCGGCCGACGACCCCAAGCCCGAGGACGCGCTGACGAACGTCTACGGGCTCGACGTGCCGAAGGCCATCGACCCGCCGGCCGGTGTCGAGACCGAAGACATGAACATGGTCGCTGCGCTTCGGTCCGCGCTCAACGAAGAGATGGAGCGCGACCCACGTGTGATGGTGTTGGGTGAGGACGTCGGCAAAAAGGGCGGTGTGTTCCTCGTGACCGACGGGCTGCGCGCGAAGTACGGCGAGGAGCGCGTCATCGACACGCCGCTGGCCGAGTCGTCGATCGCGGGAGTCGCGTTGGGCCTCGCTGTCGCCGGCAAGAGACCGGTCGCGGAGATGCAGTTCACAGACTTCGCGCACATGGCGTTCAACTCGATCACCAACGAGGCGGCCAAGTACCGCTACCGCAGCGACGGCGGCTGGTCCGCGCCGATGGTCGTGCGCGCTCCGATGGGTGGCCACGCGCACGGCGCGCTCTATCACTCGCAGTCGATCGAGGCGCGCTTCGCGACACCGGGCCTGAAGATCGTGATCCCGTCGTCGCCGTACGAGGCGAAGGGTCTGCTCCTCGCGGCGATCCGCGACCCAGACCCCGTCCTCTTCTTCGAGCACAAGCGCCTGTACCGGATGTTCAAGGAGCCCGTGCCCAAGGGCGAGTACCTGATCCCGCTCCAGAAGGCTCGGACCTTCCGCGAGGGTACCGACCTCTCGGTGTTCGCCTACGGGCTGATGGTCCACTACGCGGCTGAGGCCGCCAAGAACCTCGAAGCCGACGGCGTCAGCGTCGAGATCATCGACCTGCGCACCGTCTACCCGCTCGACAAGGAAGCGATCATCGCGTCAGCCAGGAAGACCGGGAAGTGTCTCGTGCTGTACGAGGACAACTTCAGCGTGGCGGTCGGCTCCGAGGTCGCGGCCTTGATCGCCGACGAGGCCTGGAAGTGGCTCGATGCGCCGGTGAAGCGGCTCGGGGGTCTGGACGTGCCGTCGATGCCCTACGCCGTGCAGATGGAAGATTTCTTCATGCCCACTCCGGAAAAGATCACCAAGGTTTTGCGCGACCTGGCGGCTTACTGATGGCGGGCAAAACGACCAGAGTGGTGATGCCCCAGCTGGGCGAGTCGGTGCACGAGGGCACCATCTCCAAGTGGCTCGTCAAGCCCGGGGACAAGGTGGTCGAGTTCGAGCCCATGCTCGAGGTCGACACCGACAAGGTGAACGCCGAGGTGCCGGCGCCGGTGTCAGGGATCCTTCGCGAGATCCTGGCGAAGGAGGGCGACACGGTCCAGGCCGGGGCGGAGATCGCGGTGGTGGAAACCGGCGACGGCGCAAAGGAAGTCCCCCCCGCGCCGAAGGAAGTCCTCCCCGCTCGCGGGGAGGTGGCCGCGCAGCGGCCGGAGGGGCCGGTGGAGAAACCCCCGGCGCCTTCGGCGCCACCTCCCCCAAAAGAGGGAGGACAGGGCGAGGAGCACCGCTACTCCCCGGGGGTCCAGATGGCCGCCTCCGAGCTGAACGTCGACCTCTCCCAGGTCGCGGGCACGGGCCTGGGCGGCCGCGTGACGCGCAAGGACGTCGAGACCTTCGCGACCAGGGCCAAGGCGGCACCGGCCGCACCGGCAGCTCCGCCACCCGCAGCGCCCTCCAAGCCGTCCGAGGGCGACGAGGTCGTGCAGCTGACGCGGGTGCGCCGGCTGATCGCCGAGAACATGACACGCTCCAAGCAGACCATTCCCCACGCGTGGCAGACCCAGGAAGTGGACATGTCGGGCGTGGTGGCAAGCCGCAACGCGAACAAGGGGGCGTTCCAGAAGCAGGAAGGCTTCTCGCTCACCTACCTGCCGTACGTGATGGCGGCCGCGATCTCGTCGCTGCGTGAGCACCGCGAGGTCAACGCGACCTTCAACGAGACAGAGCTCATCATCCACCGCGACATCAACCTCGGCATCTCCGTGGGGATGGAGGACACGCTGCTCGTCCCGGTCGTGCGCCACGCGGACAGCCTTTCGATCGCGGGCCTGGCGCGGGCGGTGAACGACCTGGCGACACGGGCACGCAACAAGCAGCTCAAAGCCGACGAGCTATCCGGAGGCACGTTCACAGTCAACAACTCGGGGACGTTCGGGACGCTGTTCAGCTACTCGGTCATCAACCCCGGGCAGGCCGGCATCCTGACGATGGAGGCGATAGTCGACCGCCCGGTCGCGGTGCAGGGCTTGATCGGGATCAAGCCGATGATGTACCTGTGCTTCTCGTTCGACCACCGCGTGCTCGACGGCCTGCAGGCGGCAAGATTCCTCACCTCGTGCCGGAAGTGGTTGGAATCCGTGACGGCGGAGTCGCCGATCTACTGAATCGAGCGGACGAGCAACTGGTAGTCGCCGAAGTCGCCCGCGGGGACGAAGCCGCTGTTTATGAAATCGATGATCGGGCCACCGGGGGGCGGACGCCCTGCAGCCCAGAAATCGAGGACGCGCTGGTTCTTGACCACGCAAACGCCACCTGTGGCTTCAAACCTTCGCACCAGTGATTCCTGTTGTGTCTGCCCGATGGTCACCCACCACTGCGTGAAACGCATTTCTGGAGACGCAGCTTCATCCGTCCAGACAAAAAAGCTGTTCATGCCTGGGAACGTGATCAGCGAAGAACACTGATACCGATTCATCGCGGCGATGAGCTGGTGAAGGGACGTCACCTCACCAGCCGGAAGCCGCACCGAACGCGCTCCGGGCAGATCGAGGCTGGTGTACGTCGTCATCTCGAACCAGCCGACGAGCACGAAGAAGAGCAGCACGATCAAGTTCATCTGGAACACCATCGGCGCGACCAATCTGGCCATTCGAGTCCGCGTCGCATCGGGTCGGGCTGAGATGCCAAGTTCGCGAACGCCGTCGTTCAGGAGCACGGCTCCGACCGGAACCATCGCGACCACGGCCATATTGACCTCTGAGCCGCCGACGGGATAGGCCTGCATCGCCTCCATCACTGCCAACGCCGGCAGCAGCACGCGGCTGAATCGGTTCACCTGATCCGCATCGCCACCCGCGGGAGCCTGAGTCATCAGCCAGGCGAGCGGCACGCCAAGCAGCCAGACGGGGCTCGGGCAGAGGACTGCCGACAGCCATATCAGCAACCCCGCGCCGACCCGACCGTATCCCGCGGCAGATCGTGGAACCCACGAGGGCGCGCGCCGGGACCAGACGGCAACCGCGACGGCGAATGACAGTACCGCCCAGACATCGGTCCAGATCCCAATTCGGACTGGAAGTGTGAACACGCCCGGGAATCCGAGTGGAACCACGAAAAGAGACGTCCAGATGTCCCCCCACTTGGTCCCGCTGACGAGGGCGCCGGCCAAGCACGCGACGACGAGCGCAGCTCCCCCTGCTGCGCTCCACCGAACGCGTGCGAACGGCACGGCACCGCGCCTCGCCACGGCGGCCAGCGAGCCGAAGCCGGTGGAGGCGAGGCTCAGAGCGACCAGGATCGCGAACAGCAGGGCCCAAGGCTCGTGCACGAGCCGCCACATCAGCACGAGCGGCGACGCCGCGAGGAGGAGCGCGGCGGCCGGCATCAGGAGCCGTCGCGCGCGACCGTGCAGCGTAGCCGTCCAGACGAAAGCCACCGCTACCGCGGCGAAAACCCCGACATTGACCTTCGTCAGCCAGAGTGCTCCGACGATCGCCCCGATCAGCGCAGCCGAAGCCCGCGGCCATCGGGAAGCCTGCGCCGCGGCGCCGGCGAGCAATATCAGGAGAAGGCTCGTAAGTCCGTACGTGCTCATGGGCTCGTTCGTGAGCGCCACGAGCACGAGGAATGTGACGAGTGATGCGGCGAGGCCTATCCAGCGCGTTCGAGTCAGGAGGTACGCGACCCCACCGCTCGTCGCGCTTGTGAGCAGCCAGACGACGAGTGTGATCCAGCGGCCGGTGTCTAGCGTCGGCTGACTCCCCAGGAGCCTGAACAACGCACCCGTGACCTCGTAGTAGAACGGCCCATAGAGAGGCACATACGGAGTCAGAAGGGACTCCCCGGACAGGTAGTCCCTAACGGTTGTGAGAAAGAAACCTTCGTCGTCGTAGGCAGCGTGCCCGCTGAACATCAGGACGTACGCGGTCGCGACCATGGTCGTTCCCACGCCGACAACCGCGACGATCGCCAACAGTCGACGCGGTGCCAGGACGGAGCGACTCAGGAGGGCGCCGCGCTGCAGATCGGTGGTGGCGGCGTTCAAGCAGGCGGAGAGTAACGCCCGGGCCGGCCGATGCAGCGGCTTTTGGTCCCGTCGGCGCAGATCCCCACGGGGCGGCGGATTCGCGGTGAAGCGAGGGTTCAACCGCCCGGCCAGCATCTAGACTTCGGCGCTGACATGCTCACACGAGGGCCGCGACCGGCCTGGCTCCGCGACCGACGCGGCCCCTGCCAGCAGCTTCGCTTACGAGCTCACGGCATGGCGCCGGAACCTGCGACCGAGCCCGTCAAGCGTCTCAGACATGGACCAGAAGGAAATGCGGGAGCACCACCGGTCTGACCAACAGGCCGTTCCACTGCCTCTCGCGGTGGTCATGCCGGCCTACAACGAACAGGAATCGATCGAGGCCGCCGTGGATGAGGTCCGCACCGAAATCCTGGGTGTTGTTCCCGGCGCCGAGCTGTGGGTGGTCGATGATGGCAGCCGCGACTTGACGGCCAGCGTCCTCGACCGCGTCGCGGCCGGGGACCGTCGCATCCACGTCCTGAGCCAGCGCAACGCCGGGCATGGCGCGGCCGTGCTCGCTGGGCTGCGGGCTGCTGACGCAGAGTGGCTCATGCTCATCGACAGCGATCGCCAGATTCCCCTCGCCGGGTTTGGCTCGCTGTGGGAAGCGCGGCGGGGCGTCGACTGCATTCTCGGCCGGCGCAGCAACCGCCACGATCCGCTGGCACGACGGCTGGTCACGCTGGCACTCAAAGCGCAGGTGTGGCTCGTGTTCGGCGCCAGGGTGGCTGATCCAAACGCGCCGTTCAAGCTGATCAGCCGTGAGCTGTGGCACGAGGCTTGGAAGGTGATCCCGGCGACCTGCCTCATCCCCTCGGTCTTTATCGCACTCTTCGCGCGTCGAGCCGGGTTTCGGTGCCTCGAGGTCGAAGTTGCCTACCGCCAGCGCCAGGCCGGGCGGACCTCATTGCGCAATCTCAAGCTCCTCAAGTTCAGCGCGCGCTCTTTCGTGCAGCTGCTCGGTTTCCGAGCGATCCATGTTCGCGTGCGACGTGGACATGGCCTTCCGCAAGGCGTGCCAGTCAGCCCATCTTGAAGACGGATTTCCTGGTCGTCGGTGCGGGTCCAACCGGGATTGGAGCGGCGTCCAACCTGTCGCAGCGCGGCCTCGACTATCTGCTCGTCGAGACGCACACCCGCCCAGGCGGTCTCGCCAAATCGGTCGTCGATGAAAACGGCTTCACCTGGGACATGGGTGGACACGTCCAGTTCTCGCATTACGACAGGTTCGACGAGTACATGGACGCTGCGCTCGGACCCGGCGACTGGCTCCACCACACGAGGCAGAGCTGGATCTGGATCGCCGGCCGGTTCGTACCCTATCCGTTTCAGAACAACCTCCACCGCCTGCCGGCCGACGAGCGCGAGCGCTGTCTGGCCACGCTCCCCGACCGAACCCCCAACGGACACCAGCCGAAGCCGGCCGACTTCAAGTCCTGGATCGACCTGAACTTCGGGGCCGGAATCGCCGATCTCTTCATGGTGCCGTACAACTTGAAGACCTGGGCCCATCCACTCGAGCTGATGGGCTGCCAGTGGGTCGGCGATCGGGTCGCGCTTCCTTCGGCGATCGCGATTCGGAGCGCCGCGACGGAACCAGACGACGCCGTCGACTGGGGACCCAACAGGACCTTCCGCTTTCCGAGATTCGGGGGCACCGGCGCGGTGTGGAGCGCTCTCGTATCGCGCCTGGAACCGGGGCGGGTCCGACTCGGTGACGGCGTTAGAGAGCTCGACGTCCGCTCCCACCGGGCCCGGCTGGCGAGCTCCCTGGTCGTCGAATATGAGCACCTCATCTCGACCATGCCGCTCGACGTGCTCGTCGGCTTGGCCGATCTCGGAGGCGCGACGCGCGCCGCGACACGGCTGCGCCATTCGACTACCCACGTGGTCGGCATAGGGCTGGCGGGCACACCTCCAACGCACCTTCGCGACAAGAACTGGATGTACTTCCCGGAGTCCGACAGCTCGTTCTATCGCGTGACCGTCTTCAGCGGGTACAGCCCCAACAACGTCCCTTCGCCGGACACTTGGTCGCTGATGGCCGAGATATCGGAGAGCGATTACAAACCCGTCGACCGCCGACGCGTCGTCGACAGCGCCCTTGCGGGCATGAATGCGACCGGACTGCTCGAGGCTGACGCCCGAGTGATCAGTCGCTGGAACGCCGTGCTGCCGTACGGCTATCCGGTACCCACTCGCGACCGGGATGACATTCTGGGCGAGGTGTTGCCGGCGTTCGAGCGCCTGGACCTGTTCTCGCGTGGCCGGTTTGGGGCTTGGAAGTACGAGGCTGGCAACCAGGACCACAGCTTCATGCAGGGCTGGGAATGCGTCGATCGAATCTGCTCGGGTGACGGACCGCGTGCCGAATCCACGCTTTATGCCACCGAGATGGTCAACTCAGGCGGGCAGCGGACAATCGTCCGCAAATGAGCTAGCGTCCAGCGCCGTCGAGGTTCAGCTGACCATGTGTCCGCGCGCAGCCTTCAGGGCTTGATTCGTTTCAGCACCGCGAACTTGGCATCGACGTTGTAGACCTCATAACCACCGAAGGCGAGGCGCGTCCCACCCGACACGTCCAGATTCGCCTCGGGCACCCCAGGCAGCTCGAACACCTTCTGGAGCTGGTATTCGGCTGCGACGTCTGGAAATTCATTGGCAAGCGATTGCAGCTCCCACGGTCGCAGGATCACCCAGTCCGGGTGCAGCGCCTCGATCAGATGCTGGATGTCGCGCTGTCCGGGCGGCAGGGCCTGGAGGGCACGCACCGAAGTCCGCGAGGTCAGCCCAGGGTAGTCGTACAGCTTCACCCCGCCGTAGAAGCCGACGTAACCGGCAGATTCCGAAACAACGGACTGCCCCGGCCGGACATGGTCCTTGAGATACAGAGCGGCTTGCGTGCGCACCTGGTCTTCGACCGACTGAACCTTGCCTTCGACCACGAAGCTGAAAGGCATATGGATCGCAAACGCCACCGCCAGCGCAACCGCCGCTGCCTTCGGCGGAGCCGGCATCGTGATTGCCATTCGCTGCATTCCGAGCGCGACGATGACCATCATCACGGCAAGGAACGGAGGCAGGTACCACTCGTAGTAGTTGACCGCGGGCAGGAAGTAGATCCGGTACGCCATGAACAGGCTTAGAGACGCGATTGCCGGCCACATGTCGCGCATCCGCGACGCCGCGACGAGACCGAGCACAAAGAAGTAGACCGCCGCAATTGCGACAGCCACGAGCAACGGCCCCGGAACCGGGGTCGCGGCCGTGCTCCAGACCTCGCGGAACGGTTGGAGGTGTTCGAGGAGAATCACGAGGTGGCCGCTTATCTGCTCGAGCAGCCAGTTCCACCACGGGGTGACCGAGCCGCCGGTGAAGAAGGACGGAATCGGGGTGATCGTCGACTTGGCGATGATCGTGTTTGGAATCGGCGATCCGTAGTAGAACGTCGTGAACACGACCCAGGGAGCCACGATCGCCGCGGCAATGCATGCCGACAGCGCCGTGCGCCGCAGGCTGATGACGGCGAGATAGACAAGCGCGGGCGCGAGCCAGAGCACGAACTCGGGGCGAACTAACGGCGCGAGTCCCAGTGCGATTCCTGCCGGGACGAACTCGGCGCGCCGCACGTGGTAGACGCCGGCCAGGAGGACGGCGACCGCGACCTGGGTCTCCATCCCCGACATGCCGAAAAAAATCATGTTCTGATCGAAGGCCAGGTAAGCGAGCACGAAGGCAGTCGGGAACGCGGCGATGCCGAGATCGCGACAGAGGAAGCGGGCGTAGGCGATCGTGACCGCCGCCGCGAGCAGTGAGGCCAGCCGCATGGTGACCATGCCCGAGCCTTCATGGATCAACTCTCCGGCCAAAGGGATGAGCACTCCGAGGGCCGATGTGAATCCGTGCACCGGACCCTCGCCGACGTGATGCACGAGGCCGAGTCCCAGGGGAACGTTCCGCGCGTGAGTGATGGTTGTCAGTCCGTCGTCGAACATGCGCCGCGAGATCGCCCAGAACGCGATCCTGGCGGCAACCGCGCTGGCCGCGAATGTGACCAGCAGCGGTTCCCGGCGGGCGCGTTCGAAGAGGCCGCGACGCGCCTGCATGACCGTCGCTGGGTGCTTCGACGCGATGGTGCGGGGCTGCTCGAGCTCCCTGGTGGTGGCCACGAAACGGCGCATATTCTGCATTTCGCCGCCACCCTCGAGGCCACAATTACGCCCCATGCGTGAGCGATCGACCACGCGCCTGCCGTCGTTATGGATGTCGGCTTCAGCCCTGACGGCCTTGATCACGGTCGTCTTCGGCGTCCAGCGCTGGATCGATCACTTCACCACCGATCCCACCGCCGAGGACATACGCTCTTGGGTGGTCGCCGCACGCATCGGCCTGACCCACGGCTGGTCGCATATATACGACCTCGACCTTGAGAGAGCCGCGTCGATAGACCTCGGGCACATCTATCTCGCTCCCCCACCTTCGGCGTGGGCTGTCGTCCCGCTTACCTGGATGTCCACGCCGGCGGCCTACCTCGTCTGGACGCTCCTCAATGTCGCCGCGTTTGTGGCCGTCGCCTGGCTCGTATGCCGGGGCACTCGGTTCACCAAGGTGACCCTGATCCTCGTCGGGCTCGCGCTCTGGCCCGTGCACTACCAGTTCTGGCTCGCCCAGTGGGTCGTGGAGACGCTTGTGCTTCTCGGCGTGACGTGGTGGCTGCTCGACCGCGAGCACTGGATCGCCGCGGGCGTGGTGCTCGCGCTCGCGATGTGTGCCAAGCCGCAGGACGCATGGCTCGTGCCGGTGGCGCTGCTCGTCAGCGGACGCTGGCGTCCGATCATCGCTTTCGCGGCCGCCAGCGCGGTTCTCGGCGCAGTCTCTCTGGCGTCGCTGGGCTCGTACGGCGTCAACGCATGGATCCAATCGATCGAGCTCGCGCGCGCCAACCCGACGACAGGACCACTTACCTATTCATCGCTGTTCGGTCACAACGCCGTCACGACCGCGGTGGAGATCGGCTTTGGCCTTGCAGCGATCGGACTCGCGTGGTACCGCCGCGACCGGCTTGATCTGGTCTTCGCGTTCGGCATCGTCGGCACCATCGGCTCGGCGAGCTACCTTCACGAGTACGACATCGCGATACTCCTGCTTGCCGCCTGGATCGTTCTACGGGCAGACCCGAGCCTGCCGATGAGGCTGTGGCTTCTGGTCGGGGTCGCAGCCGCGCAGTTCATCTCCATCGGCATGCCGATCCCGATGCTCTTGTGGGAGCCGGCGTGGCTGCTGCTCCTGGCGCTCGAGCCTCGACAGAAGCCCGAGCTCGTCACGGGGCTACGCAAGCCCGAGCCCGTGACTGCATGAGGCGACCGCCACTCTGGCTGGCGGCCGGCAGTGAGCGCAGCACCGCCGCTAGCTTTCGGCCTGCTCTTTCTCCATGCCGAGGATGCTCAGGAAAAAGCTCGCGAAGACCGTCTGCACGCCCAGCGTCAACAGGACTGCAGCCGGGATGATCTCGCGCATCGTGAGTCGGGGATCCAGGTTGCCGAAGCCCAGTGCGCCCCAGCTGAACACGGCGACGACGATGCCGACAACGCCGACGGCAAACATCAACCCGCCGACCACAAGGCCCGTCTCCAACTTCACGTAGTCGAACAAGCGGTAGTAGGTCGCGCTGGGCGGATGGAATCCACGTTCCATCGCGAACACCTTGGTGAAGACCGCGAACACCACGAGCTGGAATCCGATGAGGCATGCAAAACCTGCAAGCAGCAGGGTGTGGATGTCGAACGCCACTGACCCGATGCGTCGCGGCCCGGTCTCCAGCAGGGCCCCCACGACAACGCCTCCGCCCAGCAGCGCGACACCCGGATAGAGGAACAGCCAACGTGGGCTGAACAGCAGCATGAACCGCAGGTGTCGCCAGCCGTCACGCCAGGTGCGCAGGTGCGGCGGCCGCGAACGGCCGTCGGGGCGGAGCGTCACCGGCACCTCGGCGATCTTCATCCGCTGCAGCGAGGCTTTGATCACCATCTCGCTCGCGAACTCCATGCCGGTCGCGCGGAGACGAAGGCTGTCGATCGCGTCCTTGCGAAAAGCGCGCAGACCGCAGTGCATATCGCCGACGGGTGTGCGGAAGAAGAGATTGCTGAGTCGGGTCAGCGCCGGGTTGCCCACCCATCGGTGCGACCACGTCATCGCGCCGGCCTGGATTCCGCCGCTGAACCTGTTGCCCATCACGAGGTCGTAACCCTGGCGAAGCTTCGCGATCAGCGGCGCGATCGCGGTGAAGTCGTAGCTGTCGTCGGCATCCCCCATCACGACGAACTTTCCGCGCGCCGCCGCGATGCCGCCGAGCAGTGCGCTTCCGTACCCTCGGCGCGCCACCTCCACGACGCGCGCGCCGAGCTCTTTGGCGATCAGCGGCGAGCCGTCGGTGCTGCCGTTGTCGGCGACTATGATCTCGGCCCTCAGCCCGCCGCTCTCGATGGCGCTCCGCGCCTTGCCGATGCACGTCGCGAGCGTTTCGGCCTCGTCGAGGCACGGCATGACGATGGAAACCTCGATCGCAGTCTCGATCGAGCCTGCCGTGTGCTTTCGCGGGCGCTGCGCGACGCTCATGGTTCGGTGCAGCGTAACGCGGGGGCGGCTGAGTCTTGCCGCAGAAAAAGAAGTGACCCCGACGGATCGCCTCTCGGGAGCCGGTACACGGCCTTGCGGCCCTGTTCCTGCCCCCTCGAACGTTTCCCTCGGGGCCGTCGCAAAGGTTATGGGCACACCGCCAGGGGCGCAAGTCCGAAAGTCAGTTCGCCGCCAACCCATAACTAGTAGCCATCGATGCCTTGACCGATTTGACCTGCGAGACTTGGACGGCGATGCCGCTCACGCTCGAAGAAGCGCAAGGGCTCATCGCCCGCGCGCAGGCCAAGGCGACCGACTCGGGAATCCGCGTCACGGTCGCGGTGGTCGACGAGGGTGGGCTCCTCATCGCGCTCGCGCGCATGGACGGCGCACCGCCGCTGTCGCCCCAGGTCGCCGAGGCGAAGGCGGTTGGAGCCGCGATGCTCTACCGCGACGGTGCCGGCCTGGCCGACCTCGCGAAGGACCGGCCCGGGTTCTTCGGCGTCGCCGATCGCCTGGCGCGGGTGCCGATCGTGCCCGGGCTGGGGTCGGTTCTCATCCGCCGCGACGGCAGGATCCTCGGCGCGGTCGGCGTCAGCGGTGGGAAGCCGGAGCAGGACCTGGAGTGCGCCGAGGCGGGTCTCAGCGGAGGCTGAGGCGGCGCAGCGGCTCGTACACCGAGCCGCCCCTTCCGAGCCGGCTGCGATAGAGGATCAGCTCTTCCGCGCCCCAGCTCGGGAGGTCGGGGGGATCCGGAAGCGCCGGCAGCTGAGACCCATCGCGGGCTCGCGCCCGCGCCAGCGTGAGGTGAGCGTTGAATCGCCGGCCCTCAGGCTCGAGGCCGGCCCGAACGCACTCGGCCTCGACCAGCCCCGCCAGCGCGCCCGCCTCTCCAGCTCCGAGGCTCAGGCCCAGCCAGACCACGCGGGCGAGCGGGCCTCGCTTGAAGGTGCCGAGCTCGCCCAGCCGGAGGTCGAACGCGGCAGGCTCGATCGCAGCCAGGCGGTCGGCAATCTCCTCGGCCCGCTCGAGCTCGACCTGCCCGAGAAACCGGAGCGTCAGGTGCAGGTTCGCGGCCGGCGTCCAGCGGAACTGCGGCGCGAGCGAGGCGCAGGCGGCGACGTAAGACTCGAGCGCGGCACGATGCGTGTCGGGCAGCGGGAGCCCGAAGAACGCGCGGACTAAATTCAGACTGGACAAATCACTGGGAGGGTGAGCAGCGGCGCTTGCCCGGCCGGAGGCCGGGTCGGCTTCCTTCTGGGGCCCCCTTCGGGGAGCGTGAGAGGGAACCGGCTAGGTTCCCTCTCATGCTTAGGCCCGCTTTGCCCAGTGGGACGGCGCCCAGGCGCCGGGGGCCCCGGGACGCCAACCGAACTGCGAGCTCACCGAGTCGATGCCGGCCGCGAGGTTGGGCTGCTCGACCATGCGCACCTCATCGGGCGTGATCGGAGGCTCCTTCATCACCGCCTCCATCGCGATGGCGGCAGGGATCAGCGCCACCGTGGGCATCTTGAACTTCGGCTTTCTGACCTTCCGTGCCTGCAGGAACCAGTCGTACATGGTCTCGTACGTCACGACCTCCGGGCCCCCGAGCTCGATGATCTTGCCCAGAAGCTGAGGCTTGGAGATCGCCTCGACGATGCAGCGGGCGACGTCTTCGCGCAGGATCGGCTGGATCTGCGCCTGGCCGCTGCCGGGGATCATCGCGAAAGGGCCCACGAGCGAGCGTTCGAAATCGTGGACGACGCCGCCGTCCTCGCCGATGACCATGGAGAACCGCAGGATCGTCCCGGCGACGCCGGTCTTGGCAAGCTCCTGCTCGCCCATCCAGCGCGATGTGAAGTACTTGAAGTGCGGGTCGAGCTTGGCCCCGATCGCGCTGACGAAGACGACCGAGCGCACGCCGGCGGCGATGGACGCCTGCCCGAGGATGCGCGGTCCATCGACGTTGACCGCCAGGTAGGACTGCGGGCGGTTGCGCCGCACGGCGACGAGGCTGATGACGTGCTCCACGCCCGCCGCGGCCTGCTGCACGGTCGATGGGTTCAAGGCGTCGCCCACCACCACCTGGGCGCCGCGCACCTTGAAGGCGGCCGCCTTCATCGGGTCGCGCACGAGGACGCGCAGCTGGTGCCCGGCGTCGAGCGCCTTGTGCGCGACCGCCCGCCCGACGAACCCGGTCGAGCCAAGCAGCAGGATCCTTGCCATCGGCTGAGAATCGTATCGGAGCGATACTGAGGCTCAGTGCAATTCGCCGCGGCTGCCACGCCCGCGTACTTCTCGAGCCCGGTCCTCCTCGGGGCCTTCGCGTTCCTGCTGGGCATCGGTGCGATCGCCGCCGCAGTGCGCCGCCGGCGCGGAAAGGACCGCTACCCGGAGACCTACGCCGCGTCCGGCGGGATCATCTACACGGGCGTCCAGATGGGATGCGGCGCGGTCCTGCTTCTGGGCGGAGTGGGGCTCGTTGTGCTCGCGCTGGTCAACCGCGGCTAGAGGCCCGGCCGAAAAGCCCTCGACGGATCTTCGGCGCTCATGCGGCCCACTCCCCCCGGAGGGGTCCCCGGTAGGTTCTGCGCTGCTCGCTCACGCATCAACAGCGCAGCCGCCGGCGCCTGCATGGAGCCGTGGACGTCAGCGCTTTCCAAGGACGAGCCCCCACACCTCAAAGATCAATTTGAGCGCCGCGAGCGTGGTGATGTCCGCGCTGTCGAACGGCGGCGAAACCTCGACGACGTCGAACCCGACAAGCGTCGAATCGGCGGTCGACTTGCGCAGGAGCTCCAGCGCCTGCCGCGTCGAAAGGCCGCCCGCGGAAGGTATCTCCGTCCCCGGCGCAAACGCGGGGTCGAGGACGTCGATGTCGAATGAGACGTGAACCTTCGCGCCTTTGAGACGCCCGGCGATCTTGCGCGCCGATCCGTCGAGGTCGCGGGCGATCTCGGCCGTTGAGAGCATCAACACGCCGTTGGCGCGTATGAAGTCGAGCTCCTCGGGATCGAAGTCGCGTCCGCCGGCGATCACGACACGGGAGGGATCGATGCCGGAGGTCTCGAGGGCCCGCCTCAACGCGCAACCGCAGGTCCAGTGGCCGCCGCGCGAGAAATCGCAGAGGTCCGGGTGCGCGTCGACCCACAGCACGTGCAGCCCGGGGTGGCGCCGTACCTGCGCGGACAGCGTGGCGATGGCGGTGCAGTGGTCACCGCCGAGGACGGTGAGGAATCGGTCCGGCGGGATGGCGGCAAGACGTTCCATCGGTCTCATCCAGCCGGTCTCGATGTCCTCACCTGGGCTGAGGTCGCCGACGTCCTCCACCCGCAGGCCGGTCAGCAGCACACCTTCCTCAGTCACGGGCGGCATGGCGGCCGACAGCTGGCGGATGCGCTGCGGCGCCAGAGCGGCGCCTTTGCGGTAGACCGCCGAGCCGTCGTAGGCGATGCCCGCCACGACGACAGCGGGCGACTCGCCGTCGGACAACCCTCCCCACGGACGCAGGCCGTCGAGGTTCACACCCTACTTCTCTGGCTATCCGCCCTGCGCGCGGTCGGCGCCTTCTCCGGCACTTTCAGGATGCTAAGCGACCCGACCACGAACCAAACCACGAACAGCGCGAACACGACGGGGAATCCGCCGGGCAGACCCAGGATCAGGCCGCGGTGGTTGAAGAAGTCGAGCAGCGGGCCGCCGACTGCGACCGCGAGGATCCCGGCGCCCGCGGTCGCGATGTTGGAGAAGCCCATGTACAGCCCGCCCTCGTGCGCCGGGATGATGTCCTGGATGAAGGCCCAGTCGACCGAGAAGAAAACGCCGAGGCCGATCCCAATCACCAGGCCCGTCAGCGTCGCCTGCGCGGCAAGGTCCGGGACCTTGAGGAAAGAAGCGATCGGGCCGACGACCGAACCCGGCACCCACTGGTAATGGCTGAAGACCAGCACGAGACTTCCTACCGCGCCGCACAGGCCCGCGGCAAAGATCAACGGCCGGCGGCCGGTCCGGTCCGAAAGTCGTGAGGCCGGCCAGCTGACAAGGGCGGCGACGCCGATCGCGATGCCGAGGAGGGTCGATGCGGCGATCGCGGTGGCCTTGCCGTTGTTGTGGAAGAAGACGTTGTCGAAGTAGAAGTAGGCGTAGTTCTGCAGCCCGCCGAAGCCCATGAAGATCAGCAGCCTGGACACCATCAGCCACACGAACGGCCGGTTCTGAAACGGAACGCCGAAGGTCTTGCGCAGCAGCTCGCCGAAGCTCTGGAAGCTTCTCTCCACCGGTGCAGCGCGATCCGGCACCAGGAAGACGGTCGCGAGCATGGTGGTGACAAGCACCAGGGCGATGGAGAACACCGCCGCGACGCGTCCGAATCGGGCGAGCAGAAGGCCCGCGCCGACCGTCCCGCTCGCAATCCCCACCAGGTTTGCCACTCCGTAGAAGCCCGATGCCTCGCCCCGCTGAGTCTCCGGCACCACGTCGGGCAGGAGACCCTGGTACGGGGCCTGGGCGGTGTTGGACGCGAACTGCAGCAGGAAGTAGAAGACGACGATCCACCAGTAGCTGCCGGCGAATGCGATGCCGGTGAGGAACAGCAGGTCGCCGGCGGTGCCGGAAGCGATGAACGGACGGCGCCTTCCCCACCGCGTCACGGTGCGGTCCGAGATCCCGCCAACTATCGGCTGCCAGATGATCGCCACGACCGTCCCGAGGGACTTGAGGAAGCTGGCCGCGACGCCTTCGTTGGCCTGCCCGACGAACTGCAGGATCATCTGCGGGAGGATCAGCGCGGTGAGGCTGTTCCACAGGTAGCCGATGGCGACCCAGTAGAGCGACAGGACGACGAAGTCAAGGCGTCGCAGGCGTCGCGACGGAGCTGGAGTCTCTAGTCGGGCTGGTACGGTGGCAGCGATCTCTTCACCGGACGGTCCTGGCGATAGCCAAGCGCGTACTCGCCCTGCAGGATCGTGTGGATCTCACGCGTGCCCTCGTAGATGATCGGCGCGCGCGCGTTGCGCAGGAACCGCTCCACCGGGTACTCCGCCGAGTACCCGTACGCACCGTGCACCTCGATGGCGTCGTGCGCCGCGTTGAATGCGGCGTCGGTTGCGTACTGCTTGGCCATCGAGACCTGTCGCGTATGGCGCGCTCCGGTGTTCTTCATCCACGCGACCTTGAAATACAGGAGCCGGCAGATCTCGTAGTCGCGCGACATGCGAGCGATCATCTGCTGCACGAGCTGGTAACGGCCGATCTCTTCGCCGAAGGTCTTGCGCTCCCGCGCGTACTTCACGGACGCGTCGAGGCAGGCGCGAACGGTGCCCGTCGCCCCCGCGGCGACGGTGTACCGACCATTGTCGAGGCAGCTCATCGCGATCTTGAAGCCATCGCCTTCGTCCCCGATGCGGCTGTCCTCAGGGACCTCTACGTCGCTCATGAAGATGGAGCCCACGTCGCCCGCGCGGATGCCGAGGCGATCCTCGATCGGCTCGGTGCGCAGCGCTTTGCCGTACGCGGCCCGGTCGAGCATGAAGGCGGATACGCCCT
>DATKFA010000039.1:0-2412 GCA_035511715.1 Candidatus Acidiferrum sp.
GCAGTCGGTCCGCCAGGAGCTGGAGACCAAGCGGCTTCAGTGCGAGGTGGTCTTGCCCGCCGAGGCCGCGCGAAAAGGAGCGGAGCTCTTGTCCCAAGGCGCGGCCGCTCAGCAGCGCGAGCAAGGCTTGGCCGCGGCCGACACGACGCGCGCCATGAGTCAGGCGTTGGCCACAGCAGGCCCGGACGCACGCGAGATGTTCGTACTGTCGCAACTCGACACGCTGGTGGCGCACGTCGCGCAGAAGGTCCGGAGCATCACAGTGGAGGAGGTGCAGGTGATCGACTCCGGTGACGGGCGCGCCCTTCCCGCCCTGGCGGCGAGCTTCCCGGCCGTGGTCGGCTCGGTGTTCGGTTCGCTCAAGGAGCTGACGGGTGTCGACGTGCAAGCCATGCTCGCCCCGCCAACGGGGACGGGAGGGGCCCGATGAACCCCGCGTCCGTGGCGGTCGTCTTGGTCGTCCTGCTCGTTGCCGCGTTCTTCATAGTCATCACCGTGATGCGCAACCTCTACGTGTGCTCGCCGAGCGAGGTCCTCATCTTCGCGGGGCGGCGTTGGACGACGCCTGAGGGCAAGGAGCTCGGCTTCCGCGTCGTGCGCGGCGGGCGGGGCATGCGCGTCCCTCTCTTCGAGGTGGTCGACCGCATGCAGCTCACGAACATGGCCATCGAGCTGGCGGTGCAGGGCGCCTACTCCAAGGGTGGCGTGCCGCTCAACGTAACGGCCATCGCGAACATCAAGATCCCGAGCGAGGAGCCGCTCCTGCACAACGCGATCGAACGCTTCCTCGGCTACCCGCAGCGGCAGATCATGCTCATTGCCAAGGACACGCTCGAGGCCAACCTGCGCGGAGTGATCGCGGAACTCACGCCCGAGGAGATCAACCAGAAGAAAGTGGTCTTCCAGCAGAAGCTCATCGAGGAGGCCGACCGGGACCTGATGCGCCTCGGGCTGGTCCTCGACAACCTGCAGATCCAGAACATCTCCGACGACGTGGGGTACCTGACCTCGGTGGGTCGTGTGCGCGGGGCCAAGGTCCGCCGGGACGCGGCCATCGGCGAGGTACGGGCGCGAGCGACCGCCGCCGTGCAAAAGGCGCAAAACACGATGAACGCCGAGATCTCCAAGATCGAGGCCGACATTCAGGTCGCGCGGAAGGAGAACGAGCGGCGCATCGTCGACGCCACGACCAAGCGCGAGGCGGTCATCGCCGAAGTACGCGGTCAAGTTCAGGCGCAGGTCGCTGAAGCGAGGGCGCAGCTCAAAGCGTGGGAGGCTCGCGTCGAGCAAGTGCGGCGCAAGCTCGAGGCCGACGTGGTGGCTCCGGCAGACGCGCAGAGGCAGAAGGCAGAAGCCGAGGCCAAGGCCCAGGCGTCGCAGGTGGTCGCGCACGGCCGCGCGGCGGCGGCGGCAGTGACCGCCCTATCGGAAGCCTACAAGGCGTCGGGGGTGAAGGGGCGCGACGCACTGCTCCTGCAGAAGCTCGTGCCTGTGTTCGATCAGCTCGCGAGCACGCTACGCGAGATCAAGGTGGACCGGTTGGTGATCCTCGGACCTGGAAACGGCACGGGGAGTGCGTCGGCCGTGAAGTCGATCATCTCAGCCAACGAACAGGTGCGCGCTGCGACAGGAGTGGATCTCATGGCGGCCGCCAGGGTCAAGGTGGGCTCGGCGGAGTAGCAACGCCCTCCTCGTTGGCGTCGGCCAACCGCAAAGTTGGTGCAGCGGTCGATTTTTTCGTCAATTGGCTGCTCTTCGTCCGTTCGGTGTCTAGGATGCACCCGCCAAGGCGGCCCCCCGGCCGCTCTCCCTGCCGCTCTCTCTGAGCGGTGTCCTTTGGAAAGGGTAAGAACTGACAATGCGCTTCGTCTTTGATCTCGAGCAAACCTGGAGGCTTGCGGCAGTTGTCGGACTCGCGGCGGGATGCGGCGCTCGCGGAGGCCCCGCGGAGCAGGCGCCCGAGCCGATCGCCACCTCCAACCAAGCCGTGACCGGCAGCTACGACTGGTTGCAATTCAATGGCGACGCGCGCCACAGCGGCGACAATACGATTGAAACCACGATCACCGCGCAGATGGGCGCGGCCGGTTACGTCGGAAATCTGACGAAGCTTTTCACGGTCACTCTGCCGCGCGGCGTTTCGTTTCCGAATCCCGTACGGGCAGACAGCGCCGTCTCGGTCCTCACCAACGTGACGACGAGTTCTGGGGTGCACGACCTGGCGTTTTTGCTTACGGCCGAGGGCCGTATCTTGGCGCTCGATGCCCATACGGGAGCGACCGTTTGGTCGGCGCTCAATAACCCCCAGAAGCTTTCGGCCGGCAACCCGAACGGAAGCGGGAAAGACGTGCAGGCCACACCCGCCATCGATCCCAGTCGCAACTTCGTCTACACGGTCGGTCTGGACGGCCT
>DATKFA010000040.1:0-3918 GCA_035511715.1 Candidatus Acidiferrum sp.
GCGCCGACCCGGCGGCATCCGCCGCACCGCGGAGGCAGAAGGAAATCGAGGACGTGCATGAAACCAGCGTATGGAACGGGTCAACAGGCTCTTAACAGCAGCGTTACTGGATGACGATCTGATCGCCGCGCTGCAGGTCGATCTCCGCCGTCGAGCCGGCGGGCAGCTCGAGCACGCTGCGCGCTCCGATCTCCCACCACACCACGCCATACCATCGCGGAAGCTTGCGGTAGACCTTCTTCACGCGCTCGCCGCTGTCGAGAAACACCGCATCGATCGCGAAGTTCATGAACATCATGTGGATTCCGCTGCACGGGTTGATCCACATTCCGCGTCCCTCGGGCAGGCTTCCCCGGAACATGAGGCCGAGCCCCCGGCCGAACATGGTGCGCGGCATCTCGAGCTGCTCGGCGAGAGCCTTCCCCGACCTCTCGTGGATTGCGCGTCGCATGGATTCGATAGGTTAGTTCCCACGCGATGGATTTCGACAGCGATGGCGTTCGCATCCACTACGAGGTCGAGGGACCGGAGCGTGGCAAGCCGATCGTCCTCGTCCACGGGTTCGCATCCGACTACCGCCTCAACTGGGTCGGAACCAGGTGGCAGGAGACGTTGACGGGCGCGGGCTTCAAGGTGATCGGCATCGACTGCCGTGGGCACGGCCGCAGCGACAAGCCGCACGCCGAGGCCGACTATGGCGTCGGCCTGATGGCTGGCGACGTCGTCGGAATGCTCGACGACCTCGGGATCGGCGAGGTCGCGTGCCTCGGCTACTCGATGGGCGCCCGCATCGGATTGCAAATCGTCCTCGACCACCCGCGGCGCGTCACCCGCGCCGTGCTCGGCGGCATCGGCTGGGCCGGCGCAATCGACCACGCGGCTGAGATCGCGCACGCATTCCGCACCGGCGAACCTACCGACGACCCGATCGTGCAGAGCTTCTACAAATTCGCATCCGCCAGGCCGACCAACGACATGCAGGCGCTGGCCGCGTGCATCGTGGGACTCAAGGCCGACGTGCAACCCGACCGGCTGGCGAGGATCCGCACGCCCATCCTCATCGTCGCGGGGGATCGCGACGACATCGCGACCGGCGCGCCCGAGCTGGTCGAGCTCGTCCCAAGCGCACGCCTGGTGACCATCGCCAACCGCGACCACATGAGCGCTGTGCCCGCCCGCGAGTTCAAGCAGGCCGCGCTGGAGTTCTTGACGGCCGAGGACTAGATCTTTTTCAAGAACCTCACGCGGTGCATCGGTTTCTGCGCGGCGGAGTCCTTGGGCACCACCGAGATCGTCCCGTCCGCCTCGAGCACCGCGAGCTTGACGTCATTGGCGCCGGTGAGGCCGTGCTCGCGGATCGCCATCTCGATCTCGTCCTGCGTCACCCCTTCGGTCTCCATCTCTTTCGGGATGTAGGCGCCGTCCCTGATGATCACCGCGGGCGCGGGGGTGAACAGGCGGTGAATCGCGGGGACCTGGTCGAGGCGGCCGACCACCGCGTTGGCGATGACCAGAGCGGCGATCAATACGAGGCCGCCGACCAGCGACGTGTCCGGCCCCGTCATCGCCGGCTGCAGCGCGTTAGCCACCAGGAGGACGAAAACGAGGTCGTAGATCGTGAACTGGCCTACCTCGCGTTTGCCGAAGATGCGGAGCGCGACGAGAAGCGCGACGTAGACGACGACGCCGCGGGCGACCAGCTCGAGCACGCTGACCGCCGGCACGAGCGCCGCCGGCCAGGCAACGAGAGGAATCGTGAGCGGATCCCCTACCGAGGCTGCATGAGGATCAGCACGGCGGGTCCGAGCAGGACGATCCACAGGGTCGGGAAGATGCATCCCACCATCGGCAGCATCATCTTCAGCGTCGCCTGGGCGCCGCGCTCCTGGGCGCGCTGGCGGCGCTTGCGCCGTATCTCGTCCGCCTGGATGCGAAGGATCTTGCCGATGCCGGTGCCGAACTGCTCCGACTGGACCACGGCCTGGATGAAGTTGTGCAGGTCCTCCACGCCGCTGTTGCGCCCCATCTCGTCCAGCGCCTCGAGTCGGGGCCGGCCAAGGCTGACCTCGCGCAGCGCCTTGGACAGCAGGTCGGAAAGAGCGTTGTGGTACTTGTCGGTGACGCGCGCGAGCGCGGCGTCGAAGCCAAGCCCCGCGTCCACGCAGATGACGAGAAGGTCGAGGGCGTCCGGGAGGGCCTTCTGGACCTCAGTCCGGCGCGCGTCCACCTTCTGCCGAAGCCACAGCACCGGGAGGTAGTAGCCGAGGATCGCGCCGCCGGCCAGGGCGATGACGAGGTACACGGGGTTCGCCAGCAGCAGGCCGAGCAGGAAGCCGAGCGCGGCCATGATCGCGGCGGCGACGAGGCGCACGGCGACGAAGTCTTCGGGGGTGAGGTTGCCGGGACGTCCGGCCAGCTCGAGCTTGTTCAGCAAATCCTGCCTTGCCTTCTGCGGCGTCGACCGTGAGAGCAGCGAGCCAAGGCGCTCGATGCCAGGGCGCAGCACGCGTTCGCTGAACGGCCGCTGGAGCTCGATCTCCTCGATTGTCAGAGGCTTCTCACCGCCGTACGCGGCGAGGCGCTGCTGGACGTTGAGCGCAGTGTTGGACGAAGGAGTGCGGGCCAGACCGATGAAGATCATCAGGACGCCGATGCCGACCGCGAGAGCCAGGAGGACTGTGGTGCTCATCGACTAAACCTCGATCGCCACGATGCGGCGGATGATCAGGTTTCCGATGAAGATCATGAAAGCGCCGATCGCAAGCAGGATCCAACCGATGATGCTGCCGAACATCGGCTTGAAGTAGGTGGGCGTCACGAAGAACATGAACGCGGCGAGAAGGATCGGCAGAGCGGTGATGATCGTGCCCGACGCTCGGGCCTGGGCGGTCAGAGTCTGGATCTCGCCCTTGATCCGCACCCGCTCGCGGATGGTATAGGCGATGTTGTCGAGGATCTCGGCAAGGTTGCCACCGACCGTGCGGTGGATCGAGTACGCGGTCGCGACCAGGTCGAAGTCGGGCGACGCGATGCGTTTGGTGATGTTGGACAGAGCCTCATCGGGCGATCCGCCGAGGTTCATCTCGCGAACCGCGCGACCGAACTCGTCACCGATCGGAGCCACCGCGTTCTTGGCCACGCTGTCGATCGCCTGTGCGAACGAGTAGCCGGCCTTGAGCGCGTTGGAAAGAAGGGTCAGCGTGTCGCCCAGCTGGTTGTTGAACTTCTTCAGACGCTGGCCGATTCGGTACTTCACGTAGAACCCCGGGATCAGGTAGCCGGCGAAGAACAGGAGCGCGAAGATCAGGCCCCAGCGCCAGTAGGCGATCAACCCGACGATCACGCCGCTGCCGACCTGGATCATGAAGTACTCGGAGGGCCGCAGCTTGAGGTCGGCGCGCTGCAGCTGTTCGGCGACCGACGGCTTCCCCTTCTTGACATCGCCCTTGCCGAACCTGTCGGCGGCCGGGGAGAAGAGCCGGTTGAGGCTGTCGCGCATGCCGCCGGACTGCGGAAGGGTGGCCGCGCCTGCGGTCGTGACGCCGTAGGCGGCCAGGCGCGCCTGGAAGTCCTCCGTTCCACCAGCTGAGCGCCGCGCCTGGCTGATGCCGAGGAAGAACAGGAAGACGCCTGCGAAGGCGATCAATCCAACGATCACTGAAATCGGCATCTGTCTCTCCTAAAAGGTCAGTACAACTTGTCCGGCGACGGCTGCCTGCCGGGGGCGAACAACGAATCTTGCACCTCTTCACCCTCGGCGCGAAGGTGTTCCATGCGCATCGGTATAAGTCCGGTCGCACTGTGGTAGCCGACCGCCTTGCCTTCGGCGCTGACGCCCACCTGCTTGAAGGTGAAGAGCTCCTGTGTCATCACCTCACCCTCTTTGCTCATGCCTATGACCTCCGCCACGCTGACGAT
>DATKFA010000041.1:0-16931 GCA_035511715.1 Candidatus Acidiferrum sp.
CCGTTGACCTGGAGGTCGATGAATCCGGGCGCGATGGTCTCGTCTGGCCCGGCGACGATCTCTTCGTCCGGTCGCTCCGGCGGTTTGCCCCGGCCGACCCAGACGATCGCATCACCTTCGATCAGAACGCCGTGCGTCGAGTCACGGCCGTGAACGCGGCCACGCAGAAGCGTCCTCACGCCCGCCGCTCCACCGCGAGCGCCGCACCCACGTCCCCGCCGGCCTCGTGCAGGCGCCGGCGGGCCTCATCGATCGACACGCCCGCGAGGTCGGCGATGATCCGCGCGGCGCGTTCGCGCAGCTTGGCGTTCCCCGGCACGACGCCGACCATTCGGCCGCGGTGGGTGCGCCCGAGGCGCGTGAAGACTCCGGTGCTGAGCCTGTTCAAGACCAGCTTCTGCACCGTCCCCGCCTTCAGGCGCGTCGAGCCGGCGATGACCTCCGGGCCGGTCTCGACCTCGATGGCGACATCGGCCAGCCGGCCAAGCTGCGATTCGGGCCGGCAGGTGATCGCGATTCGCGTGGCGCCGTCTTCGGCCGCTCGCGCCAGCGCCCCCAGTACAAAGGCGGTGCGGCCGCTCGCGCTGACCGCGACCGCGACGTCATCACGCCGCAGCCCCGCCTCGCTCGCCAGCCTTTCACCGAGGTCAGGGTCGTCCTCCTGGCCCGGCTCGGTCACGACGTGCGCCCGTACGATGTCGACGCCAAACGTCGGGGCGCACTCGAAGGCGTCCATCGCGGCGATGAGGCCGCTGGTGCCTGCTCCGAAGTAGTGCATGCGCCCCCCGCCGCGAAGCTTTTCCGTGATGGCGTCCACCGCGTGCGCGATGTTCTCGAGCTGAGGTTCGAGCGCGCGAACTGCGCGCGCGTCCTCTTCTTGCATGAGGCGGACGAGCTCGAGCGAGCTCATCGCGTCGAGCTCCTCAGCGCGAGGGTGGACATCCTCGCTCACGGCCGCATGGCCTCCGCGGCCGCATCCGCGCACACCCGCGCCGCGCCGTGGGTGACGACGTACGAGCTCGCACCTCTGGGGCGGCACGACGGCACGCCCATCTCGACGACGATGGCGTCGGGCCTGCGGGCGAGCAGCGCTTCGACTGCATTGCGCTGATCGGCGTGGCGGTGGAGGTCGCGCACCACCAGCACGAGGCTCGCGCCAGGCTGTTCGGCGTCCTTGCCTACTTCGACTCCTCGCCGGAACAACGAAGCGGCCATGCCCCAGGGCACCTCGCCGGCGGCGATCGAAGGCGGCGACGCGAAACGCATGACGACCGCATGGTCGCGCACCCGCACGTCGCCAAAGATGTTTAAAGCGCGCCGCGCCGCCACCAGACCAATCCCCTGGTAGTCGCGACCAACCGGCATTTCCGCGCCCGATTTCCCCGGATGGTCCGGACTATCCGAGGTCTGGGCGGCACGCCAGGCGGCCAGCGCGTCGACCCGCCCGGCGGCTTCGGCCAGGCGCCTGACGCCCACGCCGGCCTTCAGCGCGTCCACGATCTCGGCGACGATCTCGGGGCCGGTGGGTCCGCCCCCGACGCACAGCGCGTCGCATCCCGCTCGCACGGCGAGCACCGCGGCACTCGCGATCCCGCGTTCGCCGCTGATGCCGCGCATGTCGAGCCCGTCGCTGATCGCCAGCCCGTCGAATCCAAGCTCGCCGCGCAGCAATCCGGTCATGACGCCCGGGCTGATCGTCGCGGGCGCGTCATCGATACCCGGCACGACGATGTGCGCGCTCATCACCGCGCGCACCCCCTGTGCGATCGCGGCCTCGAACGGCCGCAGCTCCGGCTCGCCGACCGGCAGCTCCAGGTGGGAGTCGGCGGAAGTGGCGCCGTGCCCCGGAAAGTGCTTCGCGCACGCGGCCACGCCTGCGCCCTGCAGACCCCTGACCCAGGCCGCGGTGTGAGTCGCCACCTCATCCGGGTTGGAGCCGAAGGACCGCACCCCGATCACCGGGTTGCGAGGATCGGTGTTGACGTCCGCCACCGGCGCGAGGTCGAGGTCGATCCCGTACGCGGCCAGGTCACGTCCGATCGCTCGCGCCACCCCCTCGGTCAGCGCCGGGTCGCCGGCGGCGCCCAGGGCGAGGTTGCCGGGATAGGAGCTCCCGGTTCGGGACTCGAGGCGCGTGACGTCGCCACCTTCCTCGTCGATCGCGACGAGCAGGCCAGGCCGCGCCTCGTGCAGCCGCCCGACGAGTGACCGCAGCTTCTCCCCGTCTCCGACGTTGCGGGCGAAGAGCACGACGCCGCCCAGTCCGCGCTCGGCGGCCCGAAGGACCCAGTCCGGCGCGGTCGTCCCCTCGAAGCCCGGAAAGACGCAGCGCATCGCGATGTCCTCCGCCGAGCTCATCCCTTCACCGACCCCGCGGTCAGGCCGCCGACGAGGTATCGCTGCAGGAGGAGGAAGAAGGCGACGACCGGGAGGCCAGTGATCGTCGCACCGGCCATCAGTGGTCCCCACTCCGGGCCATGGTTGGTGGTGAAGGACGCGAGCCACACCGTCAGGGTCTGGTTGCTGGGGCTCGAGAGCAGGACGTAGGCGATGATGTATTCGTTCCACGCCTGGATGCAGCTGAAGATGGCGGTCGCGACAAGGCCCGGCGCCACCAGCGGAAACGTGATGCGCCAGAACGCGCCGAATCGGCTCGAGCCGTCGATCATCGCCGACTCCTCGAGCTCAACTGGAATGTTTGCTACGAACCCGCGAAGTGTCCAGATCATGAAGGGGAGCACCGCGGCGAGGTAGACGGCGATCACGCCCGGCAGCGCGTCGACCTGGCCGATTCCGTCGAGCGTCAGGTACAGCGGGATGATCAGCGCGTTGAGCGGCACCATCTGCACCGCGATGATCATCACGAGGTACGCGGTCCGCCCGCGGAAACCAAACCGCGCCGCGCCCACGGCCGCAAGGAAGCCGATGACGAGCGCAAGCACGAGCATGACGCCGACGACGATCAGGCTGTTCTTGACGTTTTCCAGAAAGTACGGCCGCGTTATCGCGTCCTGAAAGTTCTGGAGCGTGATCGGCGACGGGAACCAGGTCGGTGTCAGGGTGAGGATCTCGCGACCGGGCTTGAACGCCGTCGCGATCATCCAGTAGATGGGGAACAGCATCACCGCCGCGACGGCGAGCCCGACCGCGTCGAAAACGAGCTGACGCGAGCGCTGCCACATCGAAACGCCGATGCCGGCTCGCGCTCCGGCGTCAGCGGCAGCAACCTTCACGCCTTGGGCCGCGCGCGGAACGATCATGCGATCTCCGCCACCTTCACGGTCTCGCGCACGTAGAAGAGCGTGACGAACACCAGGACGATCACCATCACCACCGCGATCGCTGCGCCCTGGCCGTACTGGGTGACGCCGAAGGACTCCCGGTACGAATACAGGGCGATGGTGAAGTAGTCGGCGCTTGGTCTCTCATTGAGCAGCACGTAGGGTTGGGTGAAGACCCCGAAATCCCAGATCGTGGAGAGGCAGATCACGATCAGGAACAGCGGCCGCAGCATCGGCGCCGTCACGTACCAGAATCGCTGCCACGGTCCGGCGCCGTCGACCTGCGCAGCGTCGACGATGTCGCCCGGCACCTGGAGCAGGCCCGCGAACAGCGTGATGGCGACGAACGGGATGGCGCCCCAGACGACGATGACGAGCACGACGCCCCACCCCTGGATGGGGTTGTCGAACCAGTTGTGGTGGATGAAGTTGCCAAGGTGCAGCTGCGTGAGCAGGTAGTTGATGACGCCGAACTCGTAGTCGAACATCCACTGCCAGATGTCGACGCTGACGATCACGGGCGTGGCCCAGACGAAGACGAGCGCGCTCATCAGCGCGACGCGAACCAGTCGCCGAACCCTCAGGAGCAGCTGCGCGATCAAAGTGCTCAGCACGAGCGTCAGGGCGACGCACGCGAAGGTGAACAGCAGCGTGCGGATCAGAACCTGGTGGAAGAGAGGATCGAGCAGGATCGTCCTGTAGTTGTCCAGTCCGACCCAGCGACCCTGGTGCGCGATGAGCTCCTTGAGCCCGTAGTGCTGGAAGGAGATCCACACCAGCCAGCCGAGCGGAAAGGCAAGGATCCCGCCGATCACCGCCAGGCTAGACGCGATCAGCGCGTACGGAAAGAGCTTCGAGCGCTGCTGGACACGAGTCGGCGCGTCGTCGCTCAAAAAGGGGCTGGGCTCGAGGTCAGGCGCCGAAATCGCCAATCCCATCGAGCCAGCCCCCTTGTTCTCGGTTTAGTCGGTTCCGGAGCTAGCCGCCGCCGTTCAGGATCGAGGTGATCCTGGTGCTCGCGGCCGCCGTGGCGTCAGAGACGCTCTGCTGCCCGGTGAATATCTTGACGAGCATGTCGGGAAGCACGTTCGCGTTCTCCACGTTGGCCCAGTTCTCGGAGTTGGGCACGAACTTGCTGTTCTTGGCCGCGTTGTAGAACACGGCGTTGAGACCGGTGCCCAGCCCGAGCAGCGACGTCGTGTTGGGGATGACCCCGCCCACGGTCGCCATCTGGGTCATGTTCTTCTGGTCGGTGAAGGTCTGGATCCAGGCGTTGGCCAGGTCCCTGTGCGAGCTCTTGGCCGCGACGCCCAGGTCCGAGCCGCCGAGGAACACCGGGGCGGTCTGGCCCGAGCTGTGGCTCGGGATCGGGAATGCGCCGAGCTTGTCCGCCAGCGCCGGGTTGCCGGCCTTGGGGTCGGTGATGACGCCGACCTCCCAGCCGTTGGCGATGATCATCGCGATGTGACCCTGTGCGAAGGCCGCGTCCTGCTTCGCCTCATCGCCCGTCTTGTCGGCGCGTGAGAGCTTGCTGACGATGTTGCTCAGGGTGGTCAATCCCTGCTGCGAGCTCGACGAGTTGAGCGTGCCCTGCCATTTGCCGCCGGACTGCTTGGCGATGTCGCCACCGAAGTCCCAGACAAACGGAAGAGCGGCGTACCAGTACTTTCCGGGGTAGTAGAGCGCTGAGAAGTTGGCGTCCGAGCTGTTCGTGGTCATGAGCTTCTGGCCGTCCGACAGCAGCTCATCCATCGTCGCCGGCGGATTCGAGATGCCGGCCGACGCGAAGAGGTCCTTGCGGTAGATGACCGCGCGGCTGCCCGCGTAGTACGGAACGCAGTAGAGCTTGCCGTTGACGGTGCACGAGTCGGTCAGGGACTGGAGCCACGTGCCCGAGTTGTCGAAGGACGAGCGCTTGCCGCTGATGTCCTCGAGCGCCCCGGCCGCGGCGTACTTGGCCACCAACGTGTTGCCGAGCTCGACCACGTCAGGCGGCGTGCTGCCCGCGTACGCGGTGTCGAGCTTGGTGCCGATGTCACCCCACTGCTGAATCTGGACGTTGACCGTCACGTTCGGGTACTTGGCCTTGAAGTCGGCGTTGACGCTGTCGACCACGGTCGAGGGCGCGCTGCCGTTCATGAGCCAGATGGTCAGCGTGCCGGTCTGGTTCGCCGAGTTGTTGCTGGTCGACGGGCCGCTGCCCCCACACGCCGCGACGAGCAGCGCGACGCCGACCCCGATGACGCCTATCCATGTCTTTCGCAAGTTCATTCCTGGGCTAATCCCCCTATCGATTTGAATGCGGCGCCGGAGCGCCCCTGGTTGTGGTCGCCTCCCTGTGCTTTCGTCGCAGCGACAGTGACTCGCGGGGCGCCGGCCGAGCGCCCGTTGCGGCTTCGCTGCGGTACGAGGTCGGCGACCAGGCGATAGCGGTCGCCGCGATAGATGGAGCGGACGAACTCGACGATCCGCCCTGACTCGGAGACGGTCGTCCGCTCGAAGAGGAACGCGGGTGTGTGGAGAGGAACGCCGAGCACCTCGGACTCTTCCTCGCTGGTCACGGTCGGCTCGATCGACTGCGTGCCGCTGGCGATCGTTATGCCGTACCGCTCCCGAAGCAGCTCGTAGAAGGAGTGGTCCTCGAAGTCGGCCCGGGTCAGACCTGGAACGAGGACCTCGGGCACGTGGAGGACCTCCATCGCCATGGGCTTGCCGTCGGCGAGGCGGAGACGCTTGACCCTCACGAGCTTTGCCTCCGGCGAGACCTCGAGGCGGTGGGCCAGGCGGGCGCCGGCGACCGTGACGGTCAGCTCCAGCGTGCGGCTTCCCGGCGCCATGCCCCGCCGGCGCATGTCGTCGCTGAACGAGGTGAGGGTCAGCGGTTGCGCGATCTTCGGCTCGGTGACGTAGGTGCCGCTTCCGTGCCGGCGGTCGAGGTAGCCGTCACGCACGAGCTCGTCGATGGCCGCGCGAAGGGTCAAGCGGGAGACGCCCAGCTCCACCGCGAGGTGGCGCTCGGCCGGAATCGGGTCGCCGACCTCGATCGCTTCGATCAGGTCGAGCACCCTGTCGCGGGTCTCCTCCTGCTTACTCATTGGAAGTGGTATTGGCCTCCGCCCCACATGGTCGGGGCTATCTAAGCACAGTTTGGCCAAGTGGTCAATACCACTTTCGGGAGAACCCCCGCGTAGTGCCTGCCACCGTTGCAACATCCGACCTCGGGGCGTCGGTGCCGGTGGCTGCCAGCGCCTACATAGAAGGACGAAGGCAGGTAGCGGGCGCCACCCCGGCGATTTTCAGATTGAGGTCGCCTTGCGGCGGACCATGACTACCTGGAGGTTGCGGAGATGCATTTGATCGGGTTTCTGATCCTGGGGGCGATCGTTGGTTGGCTCGCCGGCAAGGTCATGAGCGGGCACGGCTACGGGATCATCTGGGACGTCGTCCTCGGCATCGTCGGATCGTTCGCCGGCGGATTCATCTTCTCGCTCATCTTCGGCACGGCACCGACGGGTCTGGTCGTCTCGTTCATCGTCGCCTTCATCGGCGCGTGCATCCTCGTCGCGATCGTGCACATGCTCAAGCGAGAGTCCATCCGTACGGCCTAGATCGGGTTCTTTGCCCCGGCAATGCGTTCGGGCTCCGTCCCGGCGTAATCACGCGCCCTGGTTTGTTTCCTCTGTAGAGCAAATCAATGGGAGGTAGTGCCTAATGCTGGTTGCCCTGATCGTGTTGGTCCTGCTGCTCCTGCTCCTCGGGGGCGGAGGATTCGTCTCAACAGCGCTCAACTTTCTCTGGATCGTCCTCATCATCGCGCTGATTCTCTGGGTGCTCGGCTTCTTCCTGAGAGGTTCGAGCGGCGGTCGCTGGTACCGCTGGTAGCCGTCCAAGGCTGATGGTCTGAAGGGCGCCGGCAGCCGGCGCCCTTTCCGTTTGCGAATAGACTCGACACCACGATGGCTGTCGCCGGATGGACGACCTTCCAGCTCCGGCGGCAGCTCCTCGCCTTCGGCGAGGACTTCTGGATCCAGAACGCCCAGGGCGAGAACGTATATCGGCTCGACGGCAAGGTCCTGGCCCTGACGCAGACGTTCGCGCTCGAGGACGCCGGCGGCAACGAGCTGGCCCGGATGCAGGCCGAGATGTTCACCCTGCGGCGGACGATGGACGTCGAGCGAGGCGGCCAGGTCGTGGCGACGGTGCGCAAGGCGTTGATCAACGTCCTCGGTCAGAGCTTCAGCGTCGACATCGCCGGCGGTGGGGAGCTCCAGGCGTCCGGCGACATCCTCAACCACGAGTTCCAGATCACCGCGGGCAACGCGGTCGTGGCCACGATCTCCAAGCAGTGGTTCGCCGCCGAGCTCATGTACGGCATCGCCATCGCGCCCGGCCAGGACGAGGTGCTGATGCTCTGTGTCGCGATCGCGATCGACGAGATGTCGGAGAGCGATCGCCGCTGACAGACGAACCGGCCTTCCACTCATGGGCTGAGAGGCGAAGATCCGGCGACCAGAGCGCGACGCTGTTCGACCAGGCGGAAGAATGGGCACGCCGCACGGGTTGGACTCCGTGATGAGCCTGACCACGTTGCTGCTGTTCGCCCTCGCCACGTTCCTGCTCACAGTTAGCCCCGGTCCGGGCGTCCTGTACGTCGTGGCCCGGAGCCTGTCGCAGGGGCGCAGGGCCGGATTCGCCTCGATGTTCGGCATCGAGTCGGGCGAGGTACTGTGGCTGGCGGCGACCGCGACAGGCTTGGCGGCGCTGCTGGCGGCTTCCGTCTCGGCGCTGACGTTCCTTCGCTTCGCCGGAGCTGCGTACCTGATCTACCTGGGCGTTCAGCGTTGGCGCGACGCGGAGGTGTTTGCGGCACCTGCGCCGGCGCGGATCGCGACCATCTTCGCCCAGGGTGTCATCACCCAGATCCTCAATCCGAAGGTGGCCGTCTTCTTCATCGCGTTCCTCCCGCAGTTCCTCAATCCGTCGCAGCCGATCGGATCGCAAGTTGCCGCGCTCGGGGCGGTGTACGTCGCGGTTGCGATCGCCGTCGATGTCACGTACGTGCTGACGGCCTCGGCGGTCGCGCGCCGGTTCATGAACAGCCGGGTCGCGCAACGGCGCACCGGACGCTTCGCCGCGGTCACCTATCTCGCCCTCGGAGTCGCGGCCGCAGCGACCGGCACCAGGAAGATCTAATTTCCTGGGCAGGCTGATCCGTCGTGTCAGGATGATGCCGACGTGCGCACCCTGATCACCACCGCCGGCAAGCAGGCCTCGACCGCGACCGACCAGATCGTCCAGTGCTTCAGCGAGTCGAGCCAGTTGGGTTTCTGGCTCGACATCGAAGCCCCCGACGACGCCGACTACGAGCTGCTCGAGCACACCTTCAAGTTCCACCCTCTGACCATCGAGGACATCAAGCACCAGGAGCAGAGGCCAAAGGTCGACGAGTACCCGGACTACAACTTCACGGTCATCTTCCAGGCCCTGTGGGAAAACGACAACGTCGTCTTCCGCGAGCACCATCTCTACGTCGGCTCGCACTACCTGATCACGGTCCACCAGGAGCATTCCCCTGCGCTGATGGAGGTGCACGACCGTATTGCCAAGAGCCCGAGCCTGACCAAGGGCCTGCCTGCATTTCTGACCTACCTGATCATCGATGGGCTGGTGGACTCGACCTTCCCCGCGCTTGAGCTCCTCGACGACTCCGTCGACTCGCTCGAGGACGACATCATCGCCAAGGCCGACAGCAGGCTGCTGGACCGCATCTACCACTTGAAGCACTCGGTCGTCGAGCTCCGCAGGCTGCTCGGCGCCCAGCGCGATGTTTTCCAGGCGCTCATCACCCACGGCATCCACCTGCAGCAGCAGGACATGACCCTCTACTACCGCGACGTGTACGACCACATCGTGCGCCAGTACGAGACCGTGGACTCACTTCGGGACCTCCTGACGAGCGCGATGGACGTGTACCTGTCGACGGTTTCGAACCGGTTGAACCAGACGACCAAGGCGTTGACCGTGATCGCGAGCGTGTTTCTGCCTCTGAGCTTCTTGACCGGGTTCTACGGCATGAACTTCTCGTATCTCACGCAGGTGCTCGAGTCGCCGTACATCGCCTTCGCGCTCGGAGTCGGCACGATGCTCATCGCGATAGGGATCCAGCTCTGGCTGTTCCGGCGCAGGGGCTGGCTGTAGCCGCGTGAGCGACTGCTGCACGCCCAAGGGGTACCGGTGGGTCTTCAGCGAGCGCAGCGCACAGATGGAGGCGAAGCGATACCGGCGGCGCGGCCTCGACGGCACGTCCCGCCGCATCGTCGATTTCCTGAAGAAGCAGGGAGTCGAAGGTCGGACCGTGCTCGAGATCGGCGGCGGCATCGGTGCGATCCAGATCGAGCTGCTCAAGGCGGGCGCGGCTCGCGCGACGAGCATCGAGCTGACGCCCACGTACGAAGAGGTCGCGGACCGGCTGCTGTCCGAGGCCGGTCTGGCCGGACGGGTCGAGCGCAAGGTGATGGACTTCGCGCAGGCGGCGGACCAGGTCGAGGGCGCAGACGTCGTGGTCATGAACCGCGTCCTGTGCTGCTACCACGACATGCCCCGGCTGGCGGGCGCGGCCGCCGACCACGCGCGGCAGACCCTGGTCATGACCTTTCCGCGGCGCGTGCTGTGGCTTCGAGCGGGATTGGGGATCGGCAACGGGCTGCTGTGGCTGACCCGGCGCCACTTCCACATCTTCGTCCACCGGCCGTCGGAGATCATGGCCACATCACAGAGGCACGGCCTGAAACCTACCTTGAATCAGACCGGTCTCATGTGGACGCTCGCGGCTCTAAGTCGCGCGGCCTAGGTTAGGCAGGAGCTTCTCTCTCCAGAATCCCTCGTCGTTGGGGATCACCTCTGCTCGCGGCATCGAAGGGGGCTCCGACTTGAAGCCCGCTCCGGTATCGAACAGAACGACCTCGCCGCCTCCGATCGCGCCTGACGAGACGAGCGCTTCGAGGCCGGCGACGGCGGCGGCGGTCTCCAGGCTCGCGTAACCAAACCCGAGCGGGGCAAGGCGGGGCTGCGTGGCCAGGATCTCGCGCTCCGAGACCGCGATGGCAGCGCCGCCCGACTCGCGCATCGCGTCGAGGATGAGGAAGTCGCCGACAGCTGAGGGCACCCGAATGCCCGCGGCCGCGGAGTGCGCGCCCTCCCACGGGCGGGCAAATCGTGAGCCCTCCTCGAAGGCGCGCACGATGGGCGCGCAGCCCTCCGACTGCACGCAGTACATGCGCGGGCGCTCGGCGCCGATCAGGCCGAGCGCCTCGAGCTCCGCGAACGCCTTCCACATCCCGACGATCCCCGTTCCTCCGCCTGTCGGATACACGATCGCGTCGGGCACGCGCCAGCCGAGCTGCTCGACGATCTCGAAACCCATCGTCTTCTTGCCCTCGACGCGGTACGGCTCTTTCAGCGTGCTGAGGTCGAACGCGCCGCACTCGTCGGCGACCAGACGCGCCAGCCGGCCGCAGTCGCTGATGAGCCCGTCGAGGAGGATCAGCGCTGCCCCGTTCGCGAGCACCTCGACCCGGTTCGGCTCGGGCGCGTCCGCGGGTATGATCACCGTGGCCCGCACGCCTGCCATCGCCGCGTAGGCCGCCAGCGCGCCTCCGGCGTTCCCCGCCGACGGCGCCACCAGGTGGCGAGCGCCCAGCTCGACCGCACGGCTGACCGCCACCGCCATGCCCCTGGCCTTGAACGAACCTGTCGGATTGAGGCTCTCGGCCTTCACCTTCAGCTGCACGCCGAGCCGCTTTCCGAGCCTCGGCGCGGCGAGCAGCGGCGTGGCGCCCTCGCCGAGCGACAGCACCGCCTCCCAGCTCTGCACCGGCAGGAGCTCACGCCAGCGCCACAGCCCACCCGACGTGCGCGATGCCATCGACTCGCGAGCGAGCGTCTTCGCCGCACGCGACACGTCGTACCTGGCGAGCAGCGGACGCTGATCCACGGGGTCCAGCCCCATCAGCAAATCGGCCGCGTACCTCCGTCCGGACAGGCCACCCTCGAGGTGGCTCAGTGTCGAGCCGGTGGGTGTGCCGGTCAGGCGAACCGCTTGACGAAGTCGAGCGCCGTCTGCGCGACCTCCTGCCAGCCGCTGTCGATCGTCAAAGCGTGACCCCGTCCCGCGATCTTCTTGATCTCGGTGACGCCAGCGTTGCGCTTCTGGCGCTTGTACGACGCGTTGGCGATGGCCCACGGCACGGTGTTGTCCTTCTCACCGTCGAGGATCAGCAACGGTCCGCGGTCGGGGTTGGTCGTGTCGACCTTGACCTCGGTCCACGGGTTGAGGTTCGCGATCGCCGCCTGGAACAGTGGCTCGCCGGGGGCCGGCACGGCGTACGTCTCGTACAGCTGCTTCGCCTCGTCCTCGCTCACCGCGTTGGCGAACGCGAAGCGGAACTGCTCGTAAGTGAGCGGCACCGCTTTGTTGCGGTTCGCCGGGTTGCTCAGTACCGGCGAGGCGGCTTTGAGCGCCGAGAACGGAAGCGGCAGCACCCCGCGGAACGGAGCCGGGTCGATCGCCACGGTCGCAGCCGACAGTCCGCGACCGGCGACGATCTGCGCGAGCAGCCCGCCGAAGGAGTGCCCCACGACGGCCGGCTTCTTGTGCAGGCGCTTGACGATCCCGCTGACGTAGTCGGCGACATGGCCGACGCTCTTCCCCGCGAACACCTGGGGACGCGCCTTCGCATCGGCCACCGTTTCCGGGTCGTCCGGCCAGCCGGGTTTGACGGCCGAGTAACCGGCGCTCTCGAACAGGTCTCCCCACCGGTCCCAGCTGCTCGGCAGCAGCCAGAGCCCGTGGATGAAGACGACAGGAGTCCTCCCGGACGCGTTCGCGCGCTCGACTTGATCGGCTTCGTGCTGAGTGATCTCGCGCTCGGCCTCGATCGTGCTCATTGGCGGCTCCTCTAGTGCCGTGATTCCCACCCAGTCCACGGCCGCCTGACGGGTATCGTAGCCAGGTGGCCGATCCGGAGTTGGAGTACCGCCGCACGACGCCGGGCTCCCGCGCGCTGCACGAGAAAGCGGTGGCGGCCATGCCGGGCGGCACGACCAGGACGACCACGTACTTCGATCCGTATCCGCTTTACATCGATCGCGGCGAAGGCAGCCGGGTCTGGGACGTCGACGGCACCGAGCGCCTGGACATGCTCGGCAACTACACCGCGATGATCCTCGGTCACGCTCATCCGAAGGTCGTCGATGCCATCCGGCGCCAGGCCGGGCGTGGAACGGCGTTTGCCGCCGCCAACCCACTCGAGGTGGAGCTCGCGACGCTTCTGTGCGAGAGGGTGCCGAGCCTGGATGCGGTGCGTTTTTGCAACTCTGGGACCGAAGCGACGATGTTCGCGATGCGGCTGGCCAGGGCCTTCACCGGCCGGTCGAAGATCGCCCGCATCGAGGGCGGTTATCACGGCACCCACGACCTCGCCGAGGTGAGCACGCACCCGGACGTGGCCGAGGCCGGCCCGGCCGACGCTCCGGTCGCGCGCCCTGACTCGATCGGCACGCCGCGGTGGGCGATCGAGCAAACGGTCGTCCTTCCCTTCAACAACCCCGATACAGCCGAGGCGATCCTGCGTCGCCACTCTTCCGAGGTGGCCGCGGTGATCCTCGAGCCCGTCATCGGAGCGGGCGGCGTCATCGCGGCGACGCCCGAATTTCTGCGCCGCCTGCGCGCGCTCACGCGCGAGCTCGGCATGTTGCTGATCTTCGACGAGGTCATCTCCCTCCGCATCGCACCCGGCGGTGCGCAGGAGATGTACGGAGTCATTCCGGACCTCACGACCATGGGCAAGATCATCGGCGGAGGGCTGCCCGTGGCCGCGTTCGGCGGGCGCGCCGACGTCATGGAGATGCTCGATCCGCGGCGCGAGGGCTCGATCGCCCAGGGTGGGACGTACAACGGCAACCCGCTCGGCATGGCGGCCGGGCTCGCCACCATGACTGAGCTCACACCAGACGTGTATCAGGAATTGAACCGCAAGGGAGAGCGCGTCGCGGAGCTGCTGCGTGAGGTCTTCGCCTCGCATCGCGTCCCGGTGCAGGTCAACTCGGTCGGTTCGCTGTTCGCGCTGCACTTCAGCGAGCGGCCGGTCGTCGACTATCGTGGCGTCGCCTCGTCAGACAAGAAGCGCATGCGGGACTTTTTCCTGGCGCTCGTCAACCACGGCGTGCTGATGGCGCCGCGCGGGATGGGGTCGCTGTCGACACCGATGGACGAGGGCGACATCGACCAGTTCATCGATGCCGTCGACGCCACGGTGGCCGAGCAGCGACCCCGCTGGTTGGACGGAACCTAGGACGTGATCGCCCGACGCCTGGCCGTCGCCCGTGGCGACGAGCCGGCCGACCTCGTGCTGACCGGCGGCAAGGTCTTCTCAGCGTTCACGCGCGAATGGCTGGACACCGACGTCGCGATCGCGGACGGTTTCATCGCCGGGCTCGGATCCTATGTCGGCAACCAGCAGATCGACGCGCGCGGCGCCTACCTCGTTCCCGGATTCATCGATGCCCACGTGCACATCGAGTCGTCGAAGCTGATGGTCGACCAGTTCTCGCGTGCGGTCCTTCCCCACGGAACGACGACCGTCGTCGCCGACCCGCACGAGATCGCCAACGTGCTCGGCACCGACGGCGTCCACTGGCTGCTCGACGCATGCGACCGCGTGCCGCTAGACGTCTTCGTCATGGCGCCTTCGTGCGTGCCGGCTTCGCCGCTCGAGTCGCCCCGACGGCCCTTCACCGAGGGTGACCTCGCGGGCCTGTTGCGCCGCAGCCGCGTGATCGGCGTGGCCGAGATGATGAACTTCCCAGGGGTCATAGCCGGGCGGCCGGGCGAGCTGGCCAAGCTTTCGACCGGCCTCACCGACCACGTCGACGGCCACGCCCCGGGCGTGAGCGGTCGGGCTCTCAACGCCTACGTGGCTGCGGGCATCGCGTCCGACCACGAGTGCGCGACGTACGTGGAGGCCCTCGAGAAGCGCCGTCTCGGAATGTGGGTCATGCTCCGCGAGGGATCCGCCGCCCGCAACCTGGTCGACCTGCTTCCGCTGGTCCGCGACTTCGGGCCGGAGCGATGCATGTTCTGCACCGACGACCGAGAGCCCGTATTCCTGGTCGACGAGGGCCACATCGACCAGATCCTTCGCGTCGCCGTCGAGCACGGCGTCCGCGCCGAGGACGCGCTCGTCATGGCCACCCTGAATGCCGCCCAGTACCACGGGCTCACGCACATCGGCGCCATAGCGCCCGGCTACCAGGCCGACATCGTGGTGCTGGACGACCTGCGGTCGTTCCGGCCCCGCCTGGTCTTGAAGAGAGGTGCGGAGCCGGCGCATGAGCCGATCGAGATCCCGGAATGGGTGAGGCAGACGGTCAATCTCGGACCGCTCGCCGACGACTGCCTCGTCCTCCGCGGTCCAGCCCGTCACGTGCGCGTGATGCGGGTGATCCCGGGGCAGCTGATCACCGGCGTCGATGTCGTCGAGCCGACCGCGCGCAACGGCGAGCTGGTCGCGGATCCGGCTCGCGACCTGGTCAAGATCGCTGTCTTGGAGCGGCACCACGCCACCGGCCGCGTAGGGGTTGGGTTCGCCACCGACGTCGGGCTCAAGAGAGGCGCCTTCGCGTCGACGGTCGCCCACGACGCGCACAACCTCGTCGTCATGGGAGTCGACGACCGCGACATGCTGGTGTGCGTGCGCAGGCTCGCCGAGATCGGCGGCGGGATCGTCGTCGCCGACGGTGGTGAGGTGAGGGGCGAGCTGGCCCTGCCGGTGGCCGGGCTCATGAGCGACGCGCCGCTCGGCGCCGTGCACGAGGAGATGCTCGGCCTCGAGCGGATCCTGCGTCACAACGGAGTCCGCTGGGACGCGCCTTTCATGTGCCTGAGCTTCCTCGCCCTGTCGGTGATACCCGAGCTGAAGATCACAGACCGCGGGCTGGTCGATGTCAACCGTTTCGAGATCGTCCCCTTGAAGGTGGACTAGAGCCAGCCCTCCCGCGTCGCGCGGCGCGCGAGCTCGGTGCGATTGGAAACCCCGGTTCTCTCCAGGATGCGGCGGACGTGGAACTTGATCGTGTTCTCGCTTCGGTGCACCTGCTCCGCGATATCTCGATTCGTCAGCCCTTCGACGATGAGGCGCAGGATGTCGAGCTCGAGGCCGCTGAAGTCCGGTCGCGGCGCCCGGCCGGTCTTCTCGCGCACCTCAGTCGTCGCGGCAGCCGACTGGTCGATCGCAACTCCCACGAGCACTCCGAGGGTGTCGTAGAAGTCGAGCCAGGCCTGATCCCACTCCACCAACGACCGGTTGTACAGCTCGAGCAGTCCGAGAAGACGGTTTCGCGCGTGGAGCTTGACGCTGATCAGCGTCTGGAAACCCTCGCGTGCGAGATGCGTGCCCCGCGGGTTGTGCCCGTGGCGGTCGACGTCGGAGAGGTACTCGACGCTTGGCTCCCAGTCGCGGTTGAGCCCGAGGGAGCTGAGCGGAACGCGACTTCCGGCGGGAAGCGGCGACCGGAAGCCGGCGGTCGCGTTCAGCACCATCTCGTTCGCGCCCTCCGCCAATAACAGGACGTCCGCAGCGTCCACCTCGAGGCGCGAGGTGATCTGCTCGACGACGACCCTCGTGACCAGCGCGACGTCCTGGCGCTGCCGGAAGGCCAGCCCGATGGAGCGGACAAGGTCCAGGCGCAGGGCGTCGTTCTGCGCTGCATCGGCCAGTCGCGCAAGCTCGACCGACAGAGCGATCCGGTCGGCCGCGGCTTGAACCCACTCGACGTCTGACTCGGTCACGACATCGCGATGCTTCCAGTCGGCGATCGAGAGCGTGCCGACGGTGGCGCCACCCACGCGCATCGGCACCATCAGGAAGTCCACCTCGCGCGGGCCGCCCGGTGGCGGGTTGATGCGCATGAAGGCCTGCCCCGCGGTTGAGACCATCGCAAGCAGCTCGTCGAGGGCCATGCCTTTCCGCAAGATCGGATTGCCGGACTCGATGACCTGCTGTGACCACCCCGTCGTCGGGGCGCGGTTCGGCCGGTCGATCGCGGCGATGTAGGTATCCACGTACTCGGCCATCTTCCGGTCCGGGTCGTCCGCGACGACCACGCGGGAGGTCTCGGGGTTGGGATCCATCACCAGCGCCATCCACGTCCCGGGCACGAGCCGGCTGAGCAGGGAGGTTGCCGCCGACAGAATGGATTGGATGCCGAGGGGCGCCGAGGCAAGGGCCGTATTCAGGGCTGCCAGGTGCTGTCCTGCCGTCAGGTCGATGGTCATGTGATGACGGTGCCTACTCCACCCTGCCGATTGCAGTGACTCAGCACTCGGCCCGACGGGACTTGAGTCACAGGCCGGCCACGCGTTTGAGGGCGGCCGGGTCGAGGACGGTGATGCCGTCGACGTTGCTGGCGATCACGCTTTCGTGGCGCAGGTCGCGAATGGCCCGAGCGACAACCTCACGCACCGAGCCTGTCGCATCGGCGAGCGCCTGATGGGTCACGCTCAAGCGGGTCCCTTGAGCGAGACCTCCTGACATGTCCGCGAGCTCGACGAGGTCGCGCGCCACCCGTGCCCTAACGCTGGTGAAAGCACGC
>DATKFA010000042.1:0-3513 GCA_035511715.1 Candidatus Acidiferrum sp.
AGCAGCCCCGCCGCAACCACCGTCGCGGCGGGAGTGATCTGCGCCACTATCAGGCAGATCGCGTAGCAGGCGATCGCGAGCGCAACCAGGAGCACGCCTGCCTCCACCACGCCAAGTCCGCCGACCGATTCGCCACCTGACGCGACTCCGACCAGGACCCCGACGCACGCCGCAGCCGCGGCGATGAACACAGAGATCGCGAAGGCCGCCGCGCGCGAAACCGTCCTGAGCGAGGTGGATGCGGTCGCTGACAGCATGGCCCACACGACGAAAACGATCGCGAGGGGCTCGAGGGCGCGCAGCTCGACGTAGCCGGCGACCGTCTCCGGGCGGACCGGGGGTTGGAAGAGGACCTCACTGGCCACGGCTTGAAGTGACAGCGAGTACCCGAACGCGGCGCGCTCAGCGAACGTGTGGCCTGCCATCCGGAAGTACGCCATGGATTGGAGGATCGTCATGGCAAACCCCGTGATGGCGAAGGCGAAGATCGTCCACCGCGCCTCGCTCAGGGCGCGGAGAATCGCTCTCATGGCGGCAGTGCTTTGCGGCTCGGCTCCTCGAGCTCCTCAGGCAGGTCTTCGATCCTCATCACCCTCGACAGCTTTCCTCGCCGGAGAAGACCGACGACTTCGCAGTGCCTTTCGATCTCGGCTGCGGTGCGCGACGCCAGAAGGATCGTCGTACCCGCTGTGCGCGCTTCGTCGATCAGTGCTTGCAGCTCGGCCGCTCCCGTCTCGTCGAGGTCCCTGGACGGCTCGTCGAGCATCAAAAGATCGGGATCGTGCATGAAGGCGAGGACGATCGAAAGCTTCTGCCGATCGCCCTGGCTGTAGTCGCGGTGGCGGCGACCAAGGTCGACGTCGAAGCGCTCCGCGAGCTCGCGCACGCGGTCCTTGTGCACGCCGCCGCGTAAGCCCGCAAGGTACGCGACGATCTCGCTGCCCCGGAGCGAGCCGAACTCCGGCGTCTCGCCGGGCACGTAGCCCACGCGGCGTTTGACCTCGACCGCTTCGCGCACGCAGTCGAGGCCGAAGACGTAGGCCGATCCGCGCGTCGGGCGGATCATGCCCATCAAGAGGCGGATCGCGGTCGTCTTGCCGGCGCCTTCAAGACCCAGCAGGCCAAATGCCTCGTGCGCGGAAACCTGGAGGTCGAGGTCGAACAGGCCGTGACCGCCGCCATGGTCCTTGGTGAGGCTCGACGTCCTTATCGCCGCAACCGCCACATGGACGAGGATATAGGCAGTGCGGCTGGGCGACCTCGAGCTCCACCTGCTCGTCACCGACCACTGGAAGGCGGACGGTGGCCTGATGTTCGGCGTGGTGCCGAAGATCCTGTGGGAGAGGCAGAAACCCGCCGACGCCAGGAACATGATCGACTGCGCATGCGTATGCGTGGTTGCGCGCGTCGACGGTCGCGTGATCGTGTGCGAGACCGGCATCGGCACCAAGCTCAGCGAGAAACGCGCGCAGCAGGTAGCTCTGCGCGAGCCGGAGGGTTTGCTGCACGCGCTCAGGCGGCTCGGCATCCAGCCGGACGAGGTCGACGCGGTCGTGACGACGCACCTGCACTGGGACCATGCCGGCGGCCTGACGCGCCGCGACGAGCTAGGCGCCCTGCAGCTGACGTTTCCCGAGGCCAAGCACTTCATCCAGCGTTCGGAGTGGGACTTCGCGCTCGAGCCGGACGTGCGCAGCCGCGCGAGCTACGTGATCGACGACTTCACGCCGCTTGCCGATGGGCACAAAGCGGTCGAGTTCCTCGACGGCGACGCGGAGGTTCTACCGGGGGTGCAGATCCGCCACGTCGGCGGGCATACGCCGGGCAGCCAGGTGCTGATCCTGCGTTCGGGTGAGCTGGCGTGCGCCGTGACCGGCGACCTGGTGTGTCAGACGCCGCACCTGCGCGTTCCGTGGAACATGGCGGCAGACCTCGAACCCTTGCGTGTCTTCCAGCAGAAGTCGCAGCTTTTCGAGGAGGCGGAGAAGCATCGCTGGCTGCTGGTGCTTTCGCACGAGCCCGACCAGCCGGCGGGCTACCTCGAAGGCGGCGGTGTCTGGCGCCCCGAACCGCGACTGATTTGAGCTTCAACAGCAAGGAAGGACGCAAGCTCACCTACCGGAAGCTTGGCCACGGGCCGGTGCTCGTCTGCCATCCCGGCGGACCTGGATTCTCCGCGACGTACTTCGGCGACCTGGCCGCGCTGTGGGAGCAGTTCACGCTGATCATGCTCAACCCGCGCGGCACCGGCGGCTCGGAGCGGCCGCGCGATCCGCGCGCCTATCAGATCGACGACTACGTCTCCGACCTCGAAGACCTGCGTCGCCACCTTGGCCTCGAGCGCGTGTTTCTGCTCGGTCACTCGCACGGGGGCGTCGTGGCGATGGCGTACGCGGCAGCACATCCAGCGCGGGTGCGCCGCCTCGTGCTGGCATCGACTCTGGCGCGTTTCGGTCCTGACCAGGAGGCTGCGATGCATCAGGGGATGGAGAAGCGTTCCGCCCAGCCGTGGGCGGCCGACGCCATCACGGCGCTGGAGGAGGAGCAAGCGGGACATTTCTCGACCGATGCCGAGCTGAGCGCTCTGGTGTTTCGCGAGCTGCCCCTCTACTTCGCGCACTTCGGCGCCGCCGAGGCGGGCTACCTCGACACGCTGAAGTCCGAGATGATCAACGCGGACGCGCTGAAGCTCTTCAACGACGAGATCTTCAACACGTTCGACCTGCGCGACCGTCTCCCTTCGATCACGTCGCAGACCCTCGTCATCACGGGAGACGAAGACTTCATCTGCGGACCGGTTTGCGCCGCCGACATCTGCACCGGCGTGAAGGGCGCGCGGATGGTGGTCGTCGGGGATGCGGGGCATCAGCTGTTTGTCGAGCAGCCGCAGCCATTCCACGACGAGGTAGCGGACTTCCTATCGTCTTAAGTGAGGCGTTTGACGTCAAACGTCCCGAACTTCCGGACCGCAATGGGACGTTTGGGTCCAAACGTGCCGCTCGGGGCGGTTGAACATTTTCCTGACCCTTAACAACCTGGGCTGATTTCTCGGCCCGCGCTCAATAACTTCATCGCGTGCTCGGAAGCGTCGATTCGTGTGTGCTCGCGGGCCTCGAGGTGCGAGCCGTGCACGTCGAGGCGGACATCGGTCGCGGCGAGGTGGCGTTCGTGCTGGTCGGACTTGCCACCACGACCGTGAAGGAGGCGCGCGAGCGCGTGCGTTCGGCGATCCGCAACAGTCAGCTCGAATTCCCGAAGACTCGCCTCACCGTGAACCTCGCGCCGGCCGAGATGCGCAAGGAAGGGACCGCGCTTGATCTCCCGATCGCGGTCGCGATCGCGCTCGCGCGGGCGGGCAAGACTCCGCCGTCGCATTCCGCGTTCCTGGGCGAGCTCGCGCTCGATGGGTCGGTCCGCCACGTCGACGGCGTGCTCGTCGCCGCCCTCGGCCTGAAGCGGATGGGGTACGAGCGACTCTTCGTCCCGGCCGGAGACGCGGCCGAGGCGGCTCTT
>DATKFA010000043.1:0-9525 GCA_035511715.1 Candidatus Acidiferrum sp.
CGTGACCATCTGGCCGAGCCGGATGGTGCTGGTGTCGCGGGCGAGTGCCGCCATCGAGGTCCAGCACTCGAACACCGACTCGAGGTGCGGAGTCGGCACCGTGTGGAAGTGGTCGAACAGAAACAACGCGTCGAATCCGGCGCGCTCCGCCTCGAGCGCGCAGCGGCTCATCGTTTCGTACTTTTCGAGCGGGTCGGGCACGTCGACCAGGTCCATACGCCAGCCCTGAGGCACGAACACGCCGATCTTCAGGGCTGGCGCGGGCACGTCCTAATTGTCGCGGTTGCAGACTTCGGTGGCTTTTGCGCCTAACGTCCCGAATCCGTGGTCAAATTCGGTGCTTCTTGCGCCAAACGACCTGATTAACCTTGAGTCGGGATGGCGGAGCTCTTGGAGCCTGAGTTCACCGACGTGCTGGATGCGGCGCGGCAGATCCGCCCGTACCTCCAGCCCACCCCCCTGCGCCGCTACCCGTCGCTCGACCGCCTCGTGGGCGCGGAGGTTCAAGTCAAACACGAGAACCACAACCCCACCGGCGCGTTCAAGGTGCGAGGCGGCGTCAACCTGGTCAGCCGCCTCACCGACGACGAAAGGCAGCGAGGCGTGATCGCCGCCTCGACCGGCAACCACGGCCAGTCGGTCGCCTTCGCGGCTCGGCTGTTCGGCGTCCCGGCCGTCATCTGCGCACCAGCCAACGCCAACCCGGTCAAGGTCGAGGCGATGCAGGACCTCGGTGCTGAGGTGGTGCTCCGGGGCGAGCGCTACGACGATGCGAGGCGCCACGCCGAGGGCCTGGCGCGCGAGCACGGTTACCGGTACATCCACTCGGGGGACGAGCCGCTCCTGATCGCAGGCGTGGGCACGCACACGCTCGAGATCCTTGAGGAGCAGCCTCACGTCGACACGGTGATCGTTCCCATCGGCGGTGGCTCTGGTGCGGCCGGAGCTGCGATCGCCGCCAAGGCGATGAGCCCGAGGGTTCAGGTCATCGGCGTGCAGTCCGATGCGGCCCAGGCCGCGTACCTCAGCTGGAAGACCGGCGAGCTCCAGGAGTCGCCCAACCGGACCCGCGCCGAGGGGCTATCGACGGCGACGCCGTTCGCGCTGCCGCAGCGGATCATGCGCCGCCTGCTCGACGACTTCGTCCTCGTCTCGGACGACGAGATCGATGCGGCCACTGCCGTCATGCTCGAGAAGACGCGCACGATGGTCGAGGCCGCGGGCGCGGCCGCCCTTGCCGGGGCGCTCAAGCTTCGGGATTCGCTCCGCGGTAGAACGGTGGCGCTGATCTGCAGCGGCGGGAACATCAGCCCTGCCCAGCTCAAGGCCTTGCTCGCAGGAATCCGTTAGTTTTCCAGGGCCCAGCCTCGGATGGTCCGGACTAACCGCGCTATTTGCACGTGAAAAACCCGGATGGTCCGGACTATCCGATAAGAGGCGACGGTCCGGAGAGCGCTAGGGGCCTTTCGTGGCTGTTTGACTGACCGCCAGCTCGGTCAACACGTAGCCGGCGGTCAGGAACAGCACGAGCGACGCCGCGATCGCGTCGACGAGCGTCGGTGGATTCGGGGGCAGGGTTGACAGCAGCGCTTCCCCGAGGCTGACGCCGATCACGCCGGGCAGCAGCGAAAGAGCAACGGTTGCCTTCCGCCGCCGAAGGTTTTCGGCGGCCGCCGCGATCAGGACGAGGTCCGCAAACCCGATGTTGAAGTGCCCGCTCGGAAGCGGAAACCGGACGTTGACCCAGATGAAATGCGGATCCGGCGCGCCGTTCGGCGCAGGCGGCGAACCGGCAAACGCAAGGTTCTGGGCGACGTCGAGAGCGCTCAGGGCCAGCAGGAGGATCACGAATGGCCGGAACCGCGGCGGCATCGCGCGTCCGAGGGCGACGCCGGCGAGCAGCGAGAAGGCCGCCACGAACACGTCGCTGAAGGGATAGAGCGGCAGGCCGAAGACAGCCCCGGCCACCACGACGATCAGGAATGGGACGGCGGCAACCACGATCCATCGCGTCGGCAGCTTGACGGCCGCCCAGGAGACGAGCCCGCAGCCCACCGCCACCGCAACACCGATCAGAAAGTGCAATCCCTTCGAGCCTTCCTACGTCTTGCGGTTACCAATCGTCGCCCAAAAAATGAGAGAGGGACCTCGATGGTCCCTCTCTTTGAGAGAGCTCCGTGCGGAGTGCTCAGTCCCGGAATCCGGGCATCTGGTCGAAGTTCTTGTGCGAGCGGAACGGCGCGCTCGTGGCCGCGACCGGGTTGTCCTGCCGGAGAATCGTTCCTGGGGCAGGGTTGCCGCTCGAGCTCGACTCGGCCGCGCGGTCGATCAGCTGCGCGCCCTGGACCGGGTTGTCCTGCCGGAGAACCGTCCCCGCAGCAGGGTGCACGTTTGTGGTGACGCTCGAACCTGAGCCGGCGGCGCCCCTGCTGATGTAGGACGCGCCAACCGCCAGGAGGACCGCCGCGCACATCGCGAGCACGACCAACAGGGCCTTCGGGATCGCACTCCCTCTCAACGTCTGTCTCGCTTCCATCTCTGTCTCCTCTTCCTCGAAAAGTCGGTCTTGGCGACCGCCGAGGAGGAGATTCGGATGGAGCCTTCAACCGGTGCTCAAGCGGCGCTCAAGCGTCAGCGGGAGGCGGCCCGGGGGTTTTTACTGGCTGAGGTTCGCCGCCTGACCCCTTTTTCGCCCGCCGACCGAAAGAAATGACCCGGAAGCGCCGATGCTCAGGATCGACCCCGAGCTGCCGATGCTCAGGATCGACCCGGCGCTGCCGATGCTGAGGATGGAGCCTGCGCTGCCGACGCTGAACAGCGACAGGACGCTGATCAGGCTTCCAAAGCTCATCAGGCTCAAGGCGCTGAGCCCGCTCGCGACGCTGAACCGGCTGCGCCAGCTGGCAAGCACGAAGGCGATGCTACTCCTGCGGGATTTTGGTTAAGGCGGGCGCCTGCGGCGCTGCGCCGTGGCAGACTGCAACGCGCTGTGGGACGGTGGTTCAGCAGGCAGCCGCTGGTCCGATTCGGGGTGATTGCCCTCGTGCCGGTGCTCGTGCTCGGCGTGGTCCTGGCGCGCGCCCTCAACTCCGACGTTCAGCAGCGTTTTCTCGATACGGCGCGCAGCAGCGCCACGATCCTCAGCCAGGTTGGCATCCAGCCGCTCTTCACCGAGGACGAGATCACGTTCGGGCTCACGCCTGACGCCGTGACGCAGATCGACGCCAAGCTGCAGGGGGCCGCGGTCAGCACCCAGGTCGACCGCCTGAAGGTCTGGAACCGGCACGGCACCATCGTGTACTCCGACAACCATTCGCTGATCGGAAAGACATTCCCGATCGACGATGACCTCGGCAACGCACTCCATGGGCAATCGAGCGCGAGCATCACGACCGGCCAGGATTCTGAAAACGCGGGTGACACGCTGAGCGGCCCACTGATCCAGGTCTACGTACCGCTCACGTTCAAAGGCGACGATGTGGCGAGCGGCGCCTTCGAGCTCTACCTCCCCTACGCCCCCGTCCAGGCAGCGATCGACAGCGAATCGCGGCAGCTCTATCTGCTGCTAGCTGCTGGATTGACGCTCTTCTACCTTTCGATGTTCCCGGTCGTCCTCATCGCGATCCGATGGCAGCGGCAGGCCGAGGCGACAGCCATGGCAAACCTCGCCACGCTGGAGCGGCTGAACAAGCTGAAGAGTGACTTTCTCGTCAGGATCAGCCATCAGTTCCGGACGGCTATGGTCGGCATCGAGGGATTCACCGAGCTGATGCGCGATTCCGATCACCTCGACCTCGACGAGGTCAAGGCTTTCGCCAGGGACATCCATGACGACGCCGAGCGGTTGGACCGCGCGTTCGAGAAGATGGTCGAGATCGACCAGGCGGACTCGAGCGCCGCGCCAGTGGATGTAAAGGCGCTGATCGGCGAAACCGCGGGCCGCGAGACCGCCCAGACGCGCTAACCGGGGCTCAGATGCCCAGAACCCTGTGTAGAACGTCGCTCACCGCCGCCCGATCGGCGGGGAGAACATCGACGATCCTCCCCTTCTCCATGAAAGCCGCACGGTCGGAGCAGCGCAGCGCCATCTGGTGATTCTGCTCGGCGAGCAGGACCGCGACCCCGGTCTCCTTCAGCGTTCGCATGAGGGTGACGAGCTCCTGGATGACAACCGGGGCGAGGCCTTCGGTCGGCTCGTCGAACAGCACGCACTGCGGATTCGACATGAGGGCGCGACCGACCGCGAGCATCTGACGCTCGCCGCCCGAAAGGCTCCCCGCCATGTTTCCGCTCAGCCGCGCGAGCTTGGGAAACAGATCGAACACTCGCTTGCGGTCCCAGCTCTGCTTTCCATTGCGTCGCCCCGTTATGTCGAGGTTTTCGTCGACCGTCAGGTTGGGGAAGCACCGAGCACCCGAAGGCACGTACGCGATGCCGGCGCGGCAGCGGCGCCAGGCCGGCCAGCGTGACACATCCCGCCCCGCGACGCTAATCGTGCCCGACGCACCGGGAAGCAGTCCGACGATCCCCTTGATGGTCGTCGTCTTACCCGCGCCGTTGCGGCCGAGCAGGGCGAGAACCTCACCGGCCTCGACCGTGACATCCAGGTCGAAGACGACATGGCTCTTGCCGTACTTCACGTTCATCCCCTTCACCGCGAGGCTCACGCCGGCGCCGCCTCCTCCTCTTCGACGTCCAGCTCGCCCAGGTAGACGGCCTGGACTTCGGGGTCGGACCGGACCTCCTCCGGCGTCCCCTGGGTGAGGATCCGACCCTGGTGCATGACGGTGACCGTGCGCGCCGTGCCGAACACCACGCTCATGTCGTGCTCGCAAAAGAGCAGGGTGAGGTTGCGCTCGGTGGCGATGCGTCGCACGAGCTCCATCGCCTTGCGCGTCTCGAACGCCGACATGCCGGCGGTGGGTTCGTCCAGCAGGATCATGCGAGAGCCGAGCGCGAGCGAGATGGCCAGCTCGATCGCGCGCTGGTCGCCGTGGGACAGCTGGCCTGCGGGAAGGTCGGCGTAAGGGCCGAGGCCGACCGCGTCCAGCAGCTGCATCGCCTCGTCGCGGTAGATGCGATCCGCCAGTCCCCAGGGCTGGACGGTGCGCCCGCGATGAGCAAGCATCGCGTACTGCAGGTTCTGCAGAACAGTCAGCCTTGGAAAGATCATCGTGATCTGGAAGGCGCGGCCGATGCCGGCACGTGCAATGACGTGCGGCGGACGGCCGGTGATGTCGCGGCCGTCGAACCAGACCCGGCCGGCGCTTGGACGCATCCGGCCTGTGATCAGGTTGAACAGCGTGGACTTGCCCGCCCCGTTGGGGCCGATGATGGCGTGGCGGTCGCCCTCGTGGATCTCGAGGTTCACGGCCTCGACGGCGCGGAGACCGCCGAAGCTCTTGCTCAGGTTCTCCACCTTCAGGAGGACCTCGCCCCGGGCAACGGGCTCGGCCTGGATGGCGTGGGCCTCGACGGCGCGGGTCACATCGAGCATCTGGATCGCTTCACCCTTGGTCTCTAGCTCGGTGGCGACCGGGCCCTCGCCCACGATGCGGCGCCGAAGCTGGCTGAGCAGGTCGGGCACTGATGCGAACCCTCCCGGTGCCACGAGCACAACCGCCAGCACCACCGCACCCAGGAGGACGTCGAGCTGGTAGGGGAAGTCTCGGCTCAACGAGTTGTCCAGCCCGGTGTAGATGAACGCGCCGAGTCCGGGCCCGAGGAAGCTGCCCACGCCGCCCAGGAGCGACACCACGACAGGCGTCGCGTTCTCGGTCCAGAACAGCATGCCGGGCACGACCGAGGACTGGACCAGCGGGAAGAGCGCTCCAGCGAGCCCTGCGAACAGGGCCGCGATCGTGTAGACCGCGAGCTCGTACGCCTTGACGTTGATCCCGACCGAGCGAGCGCGCTCGCGATTCTCGCGGATGGCGAGCAGGGCCGCGCCGAAGGGTGAGCGGACCAGGATGAACATGAGCAGCAGCGAGACGCCCACGATCATGAACACGAAGTAGTAGAGGGTCGGGTAGTCGGTGAGCCGGTCGGGCGCGGTGATGCCGTTGATCCCGTTGTCCCCGCCGGTCAGCCCGTACCAGCCCTGCGCAATCGAGTAGAGAAGCTGCGAAATCGCCAGCGTGAGCAGCGAAAAGTACAGGCGGACCGCGCGCAGCGCGACCAAACCGGTGACGATCCCGACCGCTGCCGCGACCACCGGCGCGATGGCGAGGGCGGCGTAGTAGGAGATGTTGTAGCGCTGGAGCAGGATCGCCACCGTGTACGCGCCGACGCCGTAATACGCCGCGTGCGCGAACGAGACCATGCCGGCGTAGCCGAGCATCAAGTTGTAGCTGATCGCCCAGAGGGCGAGGATCAGAGCGGTGACGCCGAGCACGATCTGGAAGCGGGAGGACTCGATCAGTCCCTGCGCCTCGAGATACTGGGAGGCCGGCGGAACTACCGCGGCGGCGAGGAGGAGAAGGATCGCCAGGCCCCAGCGGACACGGTCCGCGCGCCGACGCGGCAGCAGCGACGTCACGTTTCCGGTCGCCCGAAAAGGCCCCACGGCCGCACAGTCAGAACCACCGTCATGACGATGAAGACGAACGCCAGCGCGAAGCTGTTGGTGGCCGGCGTGATCAGGCCGAACGAGATCACCTCACCAACCATCAACGCTCCGATGGCCGAGCCGATGATCGAACCCAGGCCGCCGATCACGCTGATGGCAAATGCGAGGACCAGCACCGAGTCGCCGATGGTCGGGTCCACGGCCTGGCTCGGCGCGACGATCGCACCTCCAAGGCCTGCCAGGCCTGCGCCGATGACGAAGACGGTCGTGTAGAGCAGCGTCACGTTGACGCCCGAGGCGTTGAGCAGCTCAGGATCCGACACCGCGGCGCGGATGTTGCGGCCAAGCCGCGTCCGGAAGAGCATGCCGTACATCCCGACGCCGATCACGGCCGCCGCGACGATCATCGCGAGCGCGTAGACCGAGTAGCTGTAGCCAAGGATGGTCAGCGAGCCCTGGATCGGGGCCGAGGTGGTGCGATAGTTCGGGCCGAAGATCAGGCGCGCTCCGCCGCCGATGATCAACGCGATCGCGTACGTGGCCAGGAGCTGGACCAGGTGCTCGTGCCCATAGACGCGCTTGAGCACCGTCACCTCGATCACGGCGCCTATGGCTCCCGCGACGACGACCGCAGCAATGAGGGACGGAAGGAACCCGATCCCCGCGCCGAGCCTGTTCGCGACGACGACCGAAACGAGCGCCGCGATCATGTACAGAGAGCCGTGCGCCATGTTGATGACGCGCAACGCGCCGAAGACGAGGGAGAGTCCCGCGGCCACGATGAAGAGGTAGGCCGCGTCGGCCAGCCCTCCGGTCGCGAACAGCAGGAATTTCCCCGGGTCCACGGGCCTATCGGCTCCGCATCAAGCTCAGCGCGTCAGCTGTTCTTCCAGGCGGGGCAGGCGGAAAAGTCGGTCGTGTTCGCGGTGCCCGGCGTCGTCTCGCACTGGCCGGCCTGCAGCTGCTGCATGATCACGGCCGGCATCAGGATGTCGTCGCCCTTCAGATTGGTCGAGTTGACCAGGATCGGGAAGGGGTACTTACCACCCGAGTCGCCGGTCGTGCCGACCGTCTCCCCCACGTTGGCCTGCTGGTCGCCGGCGCGAATCGTGAACTTGTAACCGCGCAGGCTGTCAAAGGAGTGGCCGACGATCTGGGCGCGGACCTTGTCCGCGTCGAAGCTACCCGCAGCGTTCGCTGCCTTGGCGTACATCATCATCGCGTCGTAATCCATCACGGCCCAGTCCGACGGGTACTCGCCGTAGACGTTGTGGTAGTGGGTCACGAACGCGTTCATCGCCGGATTGCCGAGCGCGAAGAACGGCGCGCGCTGGTAGAGGTGCATGCCGAGCGGGTACTTGGCGCCCAGCGCGTTCAGCTCGTCGACCGATGCGAGAGTCGTCATCGGGTACTTCTGGAAGAAGTTGGGGTCGACCTGCAGCGCCTGGGTGATGAAGTTCACCTCGTCCGCCGCGAAGATGTTGGAGTAGACGAGGTCGGGCTTCGCGGCCTGGATGGCGTTGATCGTCGAGTCCCAGCGCGGGTTGGTCGGGAACGGCACGTACCAGGTGCTCGGGCTGTTGATGATGCTGGCGTTCGGCGCGACCTTCTTCAGCTCCGCCACGAAGGCGTTGGTCTCCGAGATTCCGAACAGGTACTTCGGCGAGACGATGAAGATCTTCTGAGCGCCCGTCTTGGCGGCGAGCTGTCCCGCCGCCGTGCCTTCCATGAACGTGTTGGGCACGACCGAGATGTAGTACGGGTTGATCAGGTCGGGCTCCGTGGTCAGCTGGTAGCTGTTGCAGGTCGCGGCGATGAACAGGGTCTTGTTCTGCTTGGCGACCGGGCTCGTTGCCTGGCACTGGGCCGAGGTCACGTTGCCGAGCATGGCCACGACGTTGTCCTGCAGGATCAGCGACTTGATGTTGTTGACGGCGTTGGCCACCTGCGTGGCGTCGTCGAGGATGTCGGCGTTGAGCTTGTAGCCGTTCACACCGCCCTTGGCGTTTATGTCATCGGCCGCGAGCTTCATCGACTGGCTGATGGCGTGGCCGTAAAGCGCCGACTGTCCGGTCAGGGCGATCGAAAGTCCGATGTTCTTGGTGCCTTTGAAGGTGACCGAACCACCAGAGGAGCTGCTCCCGCCGCAGGCGGCGAGAACCATGAGAGCTGCCCCGGCGGCGGCCATCCAGCGATGGAAACCCAGTGCTCCAGACATGCCTGAAACCTCCTCCCCTAAGAGCGATTCATCGCGCTAATTGCCGCAGATCGCAACCGGATCGTAGTTCAAAAACAGGTCAAATGCCCGGGTTGTTTATCAGCCGAACGTGAAGCAGAAAGCTTCGATCCCTCCGTCCAGGAGCTCGATCTCAAACCGCCGGTCGGCAATCGGCTTGGGCTGCCGGATCAGCTGGTACGTCCGCTGGTCCTGGACCGCGCCGATTCCGTCCCTGTCGACGTCGGCGCCGTGAGCTGCCCCTGCCGGCCTGCCGTCGAGCAAGACACGAAACCGCACGGTGGTTCCTTGCGACGCCGGTCCCATCACGAGGTGCAGGTCGCGAGCGTGGAACTGAAACGCGATCCGTCCGCCCGGCTTGTTCAGGGCAACGGCATCCGGCCTGACGGTCCAGTCGCCGGCGAGAGACCAGTGGTTGAGCCTCAGGTGGGACGGATTGCCGGCCTCGAAGTTCGTGGCCTGGTCTGAACCGGCGTAGGTCTCGGGCGATCCCAGGTCGGCCCAGTCCGCCGCCACCTCCAGGCCGGTGGCCTCGACGGTCGCGAGTCCTTCGGGAAGTGCATCGGCTCCGGCATCCGCGAGGAGCTGCCTGATGACCATCTCCGATCGCTCGTAGTCACCCTCGCCGAAGCGGTGGTGGCGAATGCCGCCCCTGGCGTCGACGAAGTAGAGGGCCGGCCAATAGTGGTTGGCGAACGCACGCCAGACCTCGTAGTCGTTA
>DATKFA010000044.1:0-4127 GCA_035511715.1 Candidatus Acidiferrum sp.
AGCGCGCGGCAGCGTCCTCGCAACGGTGCTCACGACCAAGAAAAACGCGATCGGCTCGATGAGGTAAGCGCGGTAAAGGCCCAGGGCGGCGCGCCGATCCGGCGCGGTGATCACATCGATTGCGCCGGCGACCAGGAACAGGAGCGCCGCGTATGTGAACGGTGTGCGCCAGTCGATCCGCCGAGGTCCGCGGTACGTCTCGACCAAAAAAACCCCGACGGTGACGAAGATCGCGTTTTCGAGAAGGGTCGTGGGCAGCGGCCCGATGTGCCACCGGACCGTGTAGGCGGGCGCGAGCGCGCACGTCACGGCGGCGGCCCCGAAGCTCACCGGATACCAGCGATCGCTCGCAGAAACGCTGTTCACGGCTGAAACATAACCGCATCGCGGCGGCCCCTTGGCCGAGAACATCCCCCGTGCACGCCGCTTAGACTGCTCAGCCTTGGTGTCCTTCGCCATCGTGAGTCACGGCATCCGGCGTGATCTGCACGACCCGCTCCGATTCTTCGAGGTGCTGAAGCCGATTCACTTCTTTCAGCACGCGCCGTACGGCGACATGACTCAGGGTGAGATGGAGGGGAGTCATCATTTTGTGAACTCCGTCGACCTGTACCGAAAGCTGCAGCGGGCCAGGCCCGAGATCGTGCAGGGCGGCGAGCCTTTTGTGCGCCGGCTGGTCCCCACCGTTTGGGCCGTGATGGCCTACACCCGATTCAACCGGCGACCCCTTGTCGTGCCTAGCCTGGACAACCTGCCGATCGCCGGCAAATACGGGACCGCCTGGGCGGCCGCCCTCCGCGCCGCGGTTGGCCCGTACGTGCGCTCGGCGAGCCTCGCGGTGGCAGCCAACAAGGGCGCCGAGGACAATCTGCGCTGGGCCGGCGCCAGACCAGAACGCCTGACCCGGATGATGTACGGCACCTGGGGCGTCGACACCACCGAGTTCTCCCCCGACGGCCCTCGCGCCCAGCTGCCGGGAGGCTCTCCTGCCAAGATCGTCTTTCTCGGCCGCCTCGAACGCGCCAAGGGTGTCTTCGATCTCGTCGCGGCGGTGCCGGCAGTGCTTGACGCCACCGACGCCGACCTCGTGTTCATCGGAGACGGTCCAGACGCTCAAGCCTTGAGATCCGCTGCGCGGGACGCGAACATTTCCGACCACGTCCACCTGGTCGGCGCGGTGATGAATCGCGACGTCCCTCGCTACCTTCGCGCCGCGACTGTCCTGGCCGCGCCCTCGCGCACGACGCGCAAGTGGGCCGAGCAGGTAGGCATGAGCGCGATCCAGGCCATGGCATGCGGCGTGCCGGTGGTGTCGACGGCATCTGGATCGATCGCCGAATTCATCGACGACGGGGTGGCCGGGTGGCTTGTGCCTGAGGGCGACCCGGCTGCGCTGGCGGCAGCATTGTCACGCGTCCTTATTAATGGCGAGCTGCGAAACCAGTTTGGTCAGCGGGCACGCAAGGAAGCACTCGGACGGTTCGACGCCCGGACCAACATCCGCGCGGTGGAGCGACGAATCCTGGAGGCCTGCGGGATCGCCGCGTGAGCGAACAACTCCGCGTCGCCTACGACATGACGTTTCCCAACCGCAACGCTGGAGGTTCGGGGGTCTACGCCACCGAGCTGCTCAGCCAGCTGCGCCGGCGCGACGACGTCGCGGTCAGAGTGGTCGCACTCGACGGGGCGAGCGGTTGGTCCAGAACGGTCCCGTGGCTGGTCGGTGGCGCGCAGCGGGCCGCCGCGGACGCGCAGGTTATGCACTGCCCCGCGCTGGTCGCCCCCTGGCGTCTGCGCGCTCCGCTGGTCCTCACCATCCACGACGTCTCGACGTGGAGGTACCCGCAGGGCCACCGGCTCGAGTGGCGCGCCTATGCGCGCTGGCTTCTGCCGGCCCGCGCGCGGTCGGCCGCGGCGGTGATCACCGGGACGCAGTACACAAAGAAGGAAATAGTCGACAGCCTCGGCGTCAGGCCAGAACGCATCGCCGTCACGCCCTATGGAGTGCCGGGGCGATATCTGTCGGCGACGCCGGCCGCCAGTCCCGTCGGCGATCCGCCGCAGGTTCTGTTTCCCTCCCCTCCCATCCAGCGCAAGAACCTCGAGCTGGTGCTGCAGGCGATGGCCCAGGCGCCACGCGACAGCGCGTTGAGCAGAGCAAGGCTATCGATCACGGGCGCAAGGGCCGACGGCTTTCCGGAGCAAGTTAAGCGCGTCAAGGTCCTTGGGCTCGAAAACCGCGTCCAGTGGCGCGGCAAAGTCCCCGCAGACGATATGCCTGGCGTGTTCGCGGCCGCCGACCTGGTCGTGTACCCCTCGTTCCATGAGGGATTCGGATTCCCAGCGCTCGAGGCGATGGCCACCGGGACTCCGGTCGTCGCATCCAACGCCGCGTGCCTGCCCGAGGTCCTCGGTGATGCAGCTCTGCTGGTCGACCCGCTCAGCCCTGGTGGGCTGATCGCGGCGGCTGAGTCGGCGCTCACGGACCAGAAGAAGCGCTGCGAGCTAATCGAGCGCGGACGGGCGCGCGCCGCGCAGTTCACGTGGGAGCGCTGCGCGAATCTCACAGTGGACGTCTACCGGCAGGCGATCGCACAGACATGACCCGCCTCACCCGCAACGTCATCTACAACACGGTCGGCCAGGGTCTCGTCCTGGTCCTGAGCTTCCTCGCCGTGCGCTTCATCTTCCGCAGGCTCGGCGACGACGTCTTCGGGATCATCTTCTTCAACCTCGTCCTGACCGCCGTGCTCACGAGCGCGCTCGAGCTCGGCGTGCTCGCCACGATCGTCCGGGAGGTCTCCGGCCACTACGAGACCGACCCGCAATACGTCAAAGACCTCGTGCGCACAGCCTCAGTGCTCTACTGGGCGGCGGGGCTCTTGCTCGTCGCCGTGATCTGGCTGACGGCGCCGCTCCTGGTCACGCACTGGGTGAACCTGAAGACCATCGACCCCACGTCCGCGGCCACGATGCTGCGAATCCTCAGCGCCTCGTCTCTCGTGGCGCTGCCGCGCGGCCTCTACACGAGCCTGTTTCGCGGCCGCCAGCTGATGGCCGCCAACAACATCATCGACGTCGCCACCGCCGCGACCCAGCAGCTCGGCATCCTCGCCATCCTCCAGGCCGGCGGCGGGATGTACTGGGTCGCCGCCTGGATATCGATCAGCGCGCTGCTCGGGCTCACCGCCTACGTGATCGTCGCCTCGAGGCTGTTCGGTTGGGCCGCGCTGTCGCCTGCGTTCTCGATGGCGGTGGTGCGCCGCAACGTCGCCTTCACGAGCAACACGATGGCAACGTCGGTCCTGTCGCTGATCCACACGCAGTCGGCGCAGGTCATCGTCAGCAAGCTGGTTCCGATCGCGACCTTCGGCCTCTACGGGTTCGCCGCTTCGACCGTCAATCGCGCGACGATCGTCAGCGGAGCCGTGGGGCAGGCGGCTCTCCCGTCCTTATCTAATCTGCACCGCCTCGGCGACCGCGGAGCGCTGCTGACGCAGTACCGCAAGCTTCAGGACGCGCTGTCCTACGGAACCGTCCCGCTGTTTGCGGGCGTGATCTTCGCCGCGCTGCCCGTCTACCGGTACGTGTTCAACGCGCCGTCGGCGTGGATGCTGCTCATCCCAACCGCATGGCTTTGCCTCGGCTACTACATGAGCGGCACGACCGTCATCCCCTACATGTTTTCGCTTGCCGTGGGACGGCCTGACATCACGATGAAGGCGATGCTCCTCGCGCTGTTCATCGTCCTGCCCGTGACCATCGCGCTGATCTACGTTTTTGGGCTTGCCGGCGCGGGTTTCTCGTGGGTCTTCTACCACCTGTTCATGTACGCCTACATGATTCGGCGCATCGCCAGGGAGTGTCTGTCGATCCCTCCGCTGCAGTGGTACGCGCAGGTTGGAAAGGCGCTCGGTACCGCGACGGTGATCTACGGGATCGCCTGGCTGGGCCTCGCCGTCACGACCTCCTACTCCCTGCCTGGCCTCGTCGCCGCCTACGCGATCGCGACGCTCGCGTTCTCGGCGGCCGCGCTGTTCTTCATCGGACCCGACCTGAAGACGACGCTCCGCCGGTTGCCGGCGATGCGCCCGCTGACCAAGATCCCGCTCTCGCCGTTGGGCTGA
>DATKFA010000045.1:0-3419 GCA_035511715.1 Candidatus Acidiferrum sp.
TGTAAGCCGCAATGCAGGTCCGGTAGTGTCAGGATCGTGAAATCTCGAATCCTAGCCGGGCGTCGTCGCGATGTTCGCCCTCGCCAACTCCCGTTGTCCGTATAGGTGTGGTCCTCGCCGGACCTCAGTGTCACCCGCCAGGGTGATGGGGCCACGTCTCGCCAGGACCATGGGGCCAGGTGACGGGCATCGAGGACCGAGTGATCAAATGCCACAAATCGCCGTCGCTGGGTAGCCCGGAGGCCCGCGGCAGCGGGCCGACGTCCGGTTCGGTCAGCTGCGCCTGGGCGGTGCGCGTCGCCGCGGGTGGACCGGCAGCTTCTTCACCGGAGCCGAAGGCGGAGGTCCCATAGCTTCGATGTTGGGCTTGAGCCGCGATCGATAGGACTCGCCGTCGACCACCAGGTCGAAGGCGTTGTTCTTGAAACGATCGATGGCACTCTGGGCCAGCAGAGCGTCGTCGAAGGTGGCGATCCACTCGGCCGTGTCGCGGTTGCTGGTGACGATGGTCGAGAAACGGGCGTTCCTGTCGACGAAAAGCTGGTAGACGTCGCGACTCTCGTCCCTGGTCATGGGCTCCAGCGCGAAGTCGTCGATGATCAGCACGTCGACCGTCGAGAGCTGAGTCATGAGCGCGTTCCGCGAATTGTCCATCCGGCTTTGCTTGAGGATCCGCAGCAGCTCGTCGGCGCGCTGGAAGCGCACGTTGAATCCCGCGCGGCAGCACAGATGTCCGAGCGCGCTGGCCAGAAACGTCTTCCCCACGCCCACCGGCCCCAAGATCACCACGTTGCGGTGATCTTCGACGAAGCGAAGCGAGACCAGTTCGCTGAGCACGCGGCGGTCAATGGACACCTTCGCGGTCTTGTCCCATCGTTCGAGCACCATGTCGGGATCGAGGCCTGCTTGCTCCGCTCGTCGCGTCGCCGCGGTGCTGTCCCGTCGCGAGATCTCGTCGGTGAGGAGCATGAGCAGGACATCCTCCAGAGGCGTGCTGTGCTTCTCGGCCAGGGTCAGGCGCTCCGCCAGCGTCGGCAGGAGCCCGCCGAGACGCAAACGCTTGAAGGCCGCGATCAGCTCGGGACTGATGGTCCGCGCGCTCATGGCTGACCTCCTTCCCCGTGATCACTCGGCGCCGGTGGCCGCGTGGCGAAGGCGGAGGCATCGCGGGCGAAGCGCGCGGGCAGCGCGATCACCCGCCCGGCGGCGACGGCTTCGTCCTCTACGCGCCGCGCGTCCTTCAGCATCCGCTCGATGCGAGGCACGTCGAGGACGCCGAACGCCAGCGCGCGAGCGCACAGAGCGTTCACCCGATCCTTGCCGTAGCGATCGCACAGGCGCAGCAGGCCGTAGGCCTGGCGCAACTTCAGCCATGGCAGTGGACCGTCGAGCAGCCGCGCCGCCAACTCGCCGATCTGCTGCCCGCACGCCCGCGCCGCGCGCACGACAGTGTCGACGTCGCGCAGAGCCCACGCAGCCTTGCCGGGCGGAAAGTCGTTCGGGTCGGTCGAGCGCTGGCCGGGCTGCTTGCGTGGGTGGACCTTCACCAGCTCTGCACCCAGGTACAGCCGTACCGATGAGCGATCGGCGCGCACCTCGACGACCTTGCCGATGTAGCGGGTGGGCACCGAGTAGAGAGCCTTCTGCACCTGCACGTGGTGGTCGGGATGCACCTTGGCCGTCGACCACAGCGGCACATCGAAGGGCGCCGTCGGTGGCGCCTGCATCTGCGCACGCTCGTCGGTCTCATACACGTCACGCGGCACGCGCCGGGTGGTGCCGTGCACGCGCGCGCCCGCGACGTCGCGACACCACGCCTCGGCGTGCCGTCTGATCTCGGCCACGCTGGGACCGAAGCTCTCGCCGGCGAACCAGCGCTCGCGCACGTACGGCACCTGATTCTCGACGCGAGCCTTGTCCTTCGGGTGCCGCACCCGCGCCGTGTCGGGGAAGAAGCCGCGCGACTCGGCGTACTCGCGGAAACTGCGGTTGAGCCCGGGGTCAGTCGCGCTGGCGCGCACCACCATCGCCGTCGCGTTGTCGAGGATCGTGTACTGGGGCACGCCCCCGAAGAAGCGCCAAGCGGCATCCAGCCCAGCGCAAACCTCCTCCGTCGTCTGTCGCAGCGTCGGCCACACGAACATGTACCGGCTCGACGAGAGCGTCACGATCAGCGCGTGCAGCTTCCTCGTCTGCCCCTCCTCGTCGGTGATCGTGCCCATCAACCCGAAATCGATCTGCGCTTCCTGGCCGGGCGCCGGATCGTCGAGCCGCACCGTCGGCTGCTGCTTGCGCCAGCCCAGCTCGCGGCGCGCGTACCGTCGCAACGTCGTGTAGCCGACGGCGACCTCCTCGCGCGCCAGCAGCTCGTGCACGCGCACCAGCCGCAGTGGCCGCGCGCCGCCGAGCCACGCGCTGATCTGCTCGCGCCGCTGCGCCAGCGCCTGCCATTGCTGCGATGGCGGTGGCAGCGGTCGCGTCTGCACGCCCGCGCCTACCGTCCGCGCCAAGTCCTCCGTCATCTTCGTCTCGGCAACCAGCCCGCTGGCCTTCGCCTCGTCGACGTAACGGCCGACCGTCTTGCGATCGATTCCCATGTCTCGCGCGATTCGTCGCGCACTCTGCCCCGCCTGCCAGCGGCGCAGCACCTCGGATACATCCTGCATCGTGATCTCCCGAAAGCTCATTCGACCTCCGGGCGGCCATCGCGGCGGCCGCCTCGGCGGTCAGTTTTGCCTTCGGTCCCGATGCCCAGGTCAGCCGGCGCTGGCCATCATGGGTGGCCCCATGACCCTGGCGATCGGCTGGCCCCATGACCCTGGCGAAAACCTGGGCCAGTCACCCGCGACTGGCCCCATGACCCTGGCGAAAACCTGGCCCCATCTCCCTGGCGAAAACGCCGGCCGCTGGCCCCATGACCCTGGCGACCGACAGGGCTTGGCCCGGACGCCGCGGTCCGAGGTGAAGATGAGAAATGCCCCAATCATTGAGTTGCGCATCGGTCTCCGAACGCCGCACACCTCTACTACATGCTGGCGTCGCGGCGACCATGGCTCGGCGAGACGGATTTCTTACTGGCTTCCGCGAGTTCGTGAAAGCGCGCGACGACTGCAGCCCAAAGACCGACATCTCGAAACGCACTTACTATGGCGGCACCGCCTCGTGGTTTTGCGCGATAGCGGGACGTCAAAAACCGCAGGGCCGGGTACCACACATGCCTTTCACGCGGATTCCTAAAATGGTGTTTCGAAGTTCCGTAGGCGTAGTGTGCCGTCATTCGCAGGTATCCGGACGGGGTCAGCCTTTCTCGAACTCTTGCAGCGAAGGCATTGAACACGGTCCCGGCGACAATGACGAATAGGACAGCGTGGCCCGGTAGCAACGAAACGGATTCATCGCTGTTCAGTCGAGGAAGTTCG
>DATKFA010000046.1:0-5715 GCA_035511715.1 Candidatus Acidiferrum sp.
CTGTTCGGCGCGCAGGTCCTGGTAGGCCGAGATCTCGAGAAGCTTGTCGAGCGCCCTCTCGTATTCGCCCGAGTCGTAGGTCGCACCGCCGGCGGTGGTATACGGAAAGCGGTCAGGAGGGATCAGGTTGCGGCGCCTGAGCTCGGCCGGGTCGATGTTCAACTCCATGGCCAGCATGTCCATCGCGCGCTCCACCATCGCGGCTGCCTCGGGCCGGCCGGCGCCTCGGTAGGCGGCGAGTGGTGTGGTGTTGGTTACGACGCAATGCGCCTCATAGTCGATCGCGGGAATCGCGTAGACGCCGGACGACATCTGCCCGGTGAGGAAGGGCAGCAACGACGCGATTGCCGGGTATGCACCGATGTCGGCAACGACGCGAGCGCGCAGTCCAACCAGGTGGCCGTCACGCGTGGCCCCCAGCTCAACGTGCTGCACCTGGCCGCGCCCGTGCGTCATCCCGACCAGGTTCTCGGACCGGGTCTCGATCCACTTGACCGGGCGATTGAGCTTCCGCGCGACCGCCGCCACGACTATCAATTCAGGCCGTGCCCCGGCTTTGGCCCCAAAGCCCCCGCCCATGTCGCCAACAACGACGCGGATCTCGCTCTCCGCAATTCCAAGCGATGCGGCCAACTCGGCGCGAAGCCCGAAGGGGGTCTGGCTAGTTGCCCAAACTGTCAGTCGTCCGGCTTCAGGCACCACCAGGATCGCCTCCGGCTCCATGGGAATCGGCGCCAGCCGCTGGTTCACGAAGCGGCCCCGGATCGTCACCTCTGCGCCGGCCAGGACGTCACTGTCGCCACGGGGCGCAAAGTGGCCGGCCACGTTGGATCCGTGAACGGGAAACAGCAGGACCGAGCCCGCATGGCGGGCGGCCTCGGCATCGACAACGACTTCGAGCGGCTCGAGATCGAGCCGGACAAGTTGGGCAGCGTCCGCTGCCGATTGGGGGCTCTCCGCGACGACGAGCGCTACCGGCTCGCCCACGAAACGGACTCGCCCGTCGGCGAGCCGGGGCCGGGCGAAGACCTCAGGCACCGTCTGGAAGCCGACGCGGGCGGGAAGGCCGAGGTCGGCGGCGGTGAACACTGCCACGACGCCCGGCGCCGCGGCGGCCGCGGAGACATCCACCTCGCGAATGGTGGCGTGAGCCAGAGCCGACCTCACGAATGCCAGGTGAAGGCACTGGTCCTGCTGGAGGTCGTCGACGTAGCGCCCCGCTCCTGTGATCAGGCGTGGGTCCTCGCGCCTCCGGACGGCGTGACCCAGGATCGAGCCGGGCATCAGGGTTTGGATGGCAAGGGGAGGGTAACGTGTCATGGACGCGGCGACAACACCTCGCGCTGCGCCTGTTCGCCGGGACATGAGTGTCGGAAACGTCGGTCAAAACACCTGGATTTCGAGACCGTGAGACCTCAGCACCACCGATCGTGACGCTTGCCCGTTTTTGTTTTCACACCCAGCGCTCCCCGTCGATGGTTGGTGCCGATAAGGCGAGGTCAGCTTCAGCATCGGCGCTGGTGAGGCATCCTTTTGTGGCTGATGCCGTGCGCAAGGTAGACATCGCCCATTCTGGCCAGACTGTTGTTGAGGCGATGGAGCAGCTGAAGGTCGAGGTTGAGAATGCGCGGCGCGACCGCGAGACCGTCCTGCTTGTAGTTCACGGCTTTGGGGCGACCGGTGTGGGAGGCGCGATCAAGGCTGCGTTGACGACGGAGTTGCCGAGGTTGGCCAGACAGCATGGCTTCAAGGCTTATGGCTATGCCGACAAAGAACGCATTCCTCGAGAGCACAAGGTTGACGCGCGAAGCCTGAACCAAGGATCCACGTTGCTCATATTCCGCGAAGCCCAACCCTCTAGGGACTCGACGCAAGACTTCCGTCCTAACTTCCGGAACCTACGGTCGAAAGTCAGGGTTCGTGTCCGTCGGGCTCCGTAGGGCAAGTCGTCGGCTCCGGGCACAGGTCAGCTCACGGCCAGATAACGTCGAACGTGTGCTGGGGCCGGCTCCTCGTGAAACCAGTGACCATCCGACTCAAAGCACAGGAGGAACAGCGTTGAGCGTATTCACCCCGGGGGAGATCGAATACTTGAACAGCCAGCGCCTGGGCCGGCTGGCGACCGCCGGACCTGACGGTCAGCCCCACGTCGTTCCGCTGGCGTTTCGCTACAACCCGGAGCAGGACACGATCGACATCAGCGGGCACGACTTCGCCAAACGAAAGAAGTGGCGCGACGTTCACAAGAACCCGAAGGTCGCCCTGGTCGTGGACGACCTCGCATCGGTTCAACCGTGGAGGCCACGGGGCATAGAAATCCGGGGTGAGGCAGAAGTGCTTCATTCGGGCGGGAAGACTGTGAACCCAGGCTTCAACGACGAGATGTTTCGGATCAGGCCGAGGCGGATCTACACCTGGGGCCTGGTGGAGGGTCACTGGGGCGCTGGACGCGACGTTTGAGTCCCGAACCGGAGCCGAAGCTTTGCCCTAAAAGCCGTACACCGAGGACTTGATGCGTACCGGCTCGGGTGGCTTCCATGCCTCGAGCAGGTTGGCCTCGAGAGCGTAGACCTCGACCCCCAGCGGATGGCAGTTGGCGAGCGGGTCGGACCCCTCGTCGCCCCACCCCCATTGCGAGAGGTCGCCGCTCGGGCACGTCGAGATCGCGCAGAGGAGATCGATCTCGGCGAAGAACTCGAAGAAGTCGCCCCTCTTCGCTGGGCTGGCTTCCATGAAGTAGATCTCGTGCACCGGGTCGAGGCCGGTCACCTGGAAGACGTTCAGCACGTCGTGCACGTCGAGCTCCGTGAGGTGATAGGGGGCGATCGCGCGCGAAAGGTTGTTGTGGCACGTCACGTCGTAGTCGCGGTCGTCGAGCAGCTTGTACAGGTACGGATCGCAGCGGCTACCGAGCAGGTCGTGGCAGCGACCTCCATGCGTCGTTGGCTCGGTCGGCAGCGTGTCATTGGTGATGGTGACCATCGGCCGCAGGTAGGGAAGGCACGACCAGAGGCGGTCAAACGTGGTGACATGGGCGCCCTGGAGCTGGCGGGTGCGCGCAGCCCAGAAGTGCTCGCGAGGATTGTTCAGATTCCAGAGGTTGAGGTCGCAGACCTGCGGACCCTCGACTGTCACGATGCGGACCACGGACCCGGCCTTCACCGGCCACGCATAGCCGCTGCGTACGGGAACGACGTGGTCGTGCAGGCGCCGGCTGTTCGGCACCGCCTGGGCGATGCGCGAGTACAGCTCGCGATCGAAATCGATGCGGCCGGGAACGTCGGGGTCGCGGTAGAGGTGCACCGCGTCATTGTGATCTCGGTTCGTGCGATGCTGCGGGCCGTGCTCGTGGACGTCACGACCTGGCACCTGGAGATGCTCGAGCCGTCGCAGCTCCACGCACCAGAGGCGCCCGCAGGGGTGGAGCTTCGCCAGGCGAGGCGCCCGACGCCAGAGCTGGGCCGCTTCCTGTACACGGCGACCGGCGGCAACTGGTACTGGTTCGACAGGCTGCCGTGGACGTACGACCAGTGGCTCGACCGACTGAGCAGTCCGCGCGTGGAGACATGGGTCATGTACGTCGACGGCACCCCGGCCGGCTATTTCGAGCTCGACGGGTCGAGCGAAGGCGACGTCGAGATCGCCTACTTCGGTGTGATGCCAGGATTCATCGGCCGAAAGCTCGGCGGCTGGCTGCTCGGTGCAGCGATAGATCGAGGCTGGGCGATGGGGGCACGGCGCGTGTGGGTGCACACGTGCTCGCTCGACGCACCGCAGGCCCGCGCCAACTACGAGGCGCGAGGCATGCGCCTGTTCAAGGAGGTCACAGCGCCGGTGGAGGTTCCAGCGGTCACGCCTGGTTCGTGGCCCGGCGCCGCCGTTCGCGGCCCGCATATGGTGATTTCAAGGGAGAAAGAGAATGTCCAGGGTTGAGGAGCGTCTCGCCGCGCTGGGTCACAAGGTGCCGGATCCGGGTCCGCCGGTCGCCAACTTTGTGAACGCCGTTCGCACGGGCAACCTTGTCTTCATCTCGGGACAGGGGCCGCGTCGCGACGGTGAGTACGTCTATCGCGGCAAGGTGGGCAGCGAGGTCGACGTCGAAACGGCGCGCAAGGCCGCCGAGCTGGTGATGCTGAACTGCCTGGGCAGCCTCAAGCAGGAGATCGGTGACCTGGACCGGGTCGTGCGTGTCGTCAAGCTCCTGGGCATGGTCAACTGCGCGCCCGAGTTCACGGACCAGCCAAAGGTGATCAACGGTGGGTCGGACCTGCTCGTGGCGGCTTTCGGCGAGGCCGGCCGCCATGCCCGCTCCGCGGTCGGCATGAGCTCGCTGCCATTCGACATCTCCGTGGAGATCGAGATGATCGTGGAGGTCTCCTAGTTCCTTGGCGCGACTGCGAACGCTCCGAGTCGAAGGTCTGATGGAGCCGATCAGCCATTTCTCGGATGCGGTAGTCGCCGGTCGCACGCTCTACGTGTCGGGGTTGGTCGCGACGAACGAGGACGGCGAGGTCATCGGCACCGGCGACGTCGTCGAGCAAACTCGTCAGATCTTTCGCAACCTGAAGCGTATCCTCGACGCCGCGGGCGCGACACCGGCTGACGTCGCCAAGGTGACGATCTTCATGCGCGATGTCGCGCAGCGGCCCCTCATCAACCCGATACGCCAGGAATTCTTTGGCCCTCATCGTCCGGCCAGCACGCTGATCGAGATCAGCCGCCTGGTCCGGGACGACCTGCTCATCGAGATCGAAGCGGTGGCGCAGCTGCCTGATGCCTGACTTCTCCCAATCCGCGGTCGGGCTCGAGCCGCCGACCGTGATCGATCACGTCCTTCTGCCGGTTGCGGACCTGGAGTCGGCGGCGCGCACGATTCAGGAGCGATACGGGCTTCGGGCCAACGAGGGCGGCCGCCACGCTACAGGCGGCACGGCCAACTACATCGTGCCTCTGGGCCGTCAGTACCTCGAGTTGATCGCTGTCGTCGATGCGCACGCAGCAGAGGGCAGTCGACTCGGCTCGCGCGTGATGGAGTCAGTGCGCGAGGGCAACACCTTCGTCGCGTGGGCGCTTCGCACCACCGACCTCGACGCCTTGCGGGCGAAGCTGGTCGACTCAGGCTGGGATCTGCCACCGATCGTCGAAGGGTCGCGCCGGCGTCCCGACGGCCAGTTGCTGAGCTGGCGCACGCAGGACGTGGACCGAGGCTCGGAGCCGAGCGCAATCCCGTTTGTCATCGAGTGGAAGATCCCCGACGGCCTGCACCCGGGCCAGGCTGCGGCCACCCACCGCGGCGGTGCCGTGTCCATCAGGCGAGTGGTCGTGGGCGCTCGCGATCCTGATCGGGCACGGGCGCGCGTGCATCTCCTTCTAGGTGAGTCAGACATGTACGAAGTGCGCGCATCGGAGGCCGAGGGCGTGGTCGAGCTGGTGCTTGCGCATGCGGGCGGAGAGACCGTCATCAGTTGAGCGGTCGCCTCGATGGTCGCGTCGCCGCGATCAGCGGCTCGAGCCGCGGCATCGGCCTCGCGGTGGCTCGCGCATTCCTGGCCGAAGGTGCGAAGGTGGCGGTGAACTCGCGCCAGGCCGCCGTCGCCGACCGCGTCGCGAAAGAGCTCGGGGACGGTGCGGTGGGAATCGGCGCGGACGTGTCGACCGAGGCCGGCGCGAAGGCGCTGGTGGGTGGCGCGATCGAGGCGTTCGGCCATCTCGATG
>DATKFA010000047.1:0-3930 GCA_035511715.1 Candidatus Acidiferrum sp.
CTAGAGCCCGTACGACTTGGCGATGATCTCTTTCATGATCTCGTCGGTCCCAGCGCCGATCCGCGCCAGTCGGGCGTCGCGCCACGCCCGCTCGACCGGAAACTCACGCATGTAGCCGTGGCCGCCGAGGATCTGGATCGCGTCGTCCGCGACCTCGCACGCGACCTGCGTGGCCAGCAGCTTCGCCTGTGAGATCTCCCTGACCGGGTACTCGCCCTCGTCCCACTGCTTCGCGGTCTGATACACGAATGACTGCACCGCGGCGATCTTGGTGCCCATGTCGACGAGGCGGTGCTTGATCACCTGGAAGTTGGAGATGGGCTGGCCGAAGGCGCTGCGATTCTTCGCGTAGTCCATCGCATACTCGAAGACACGCTGCGCACCTGCGATCGCACCGGCGGCGGCGATCATGCGCTCGCCCTGCAGCTCCCACATCAGGTTCTTGAAGCCTTCGCCCTCCTCGCCGATCAGGTTCGTGGCGGGGACGTGGCAGTCCTCGAAGAGCAGCTCGGCGGTGTCGGAGGAGTGCATGCCGAGCTTCTCCAGGGTGCGCGTGACCTCGAAGCCCCTGGTCCCCTTCTCGATCACGAGGAGGTTGAAACCGCCGTGGCCGCGCTCCCTGTCGGTCTTGGTGACCACGAGCGCCCACTGGCAGCGCGCGCCGTTGGTGATGAAGATCTTGCGGCCGTTGACGATGTACTCGTCGCCGAACCGTTTCGCCGTGGTCGTGATGCCCGCGACGTCCGAGCCCGCGTCGGGTTCGGTGATGGCGAGGGCCGCGATCTGCTCGCCTCGTATGGCCGGCACGAGCCATTTCCGCTTCTGCTCCTCGGTGCCGAACTTGAAGACCGGGGGAGTGGCCATCTCCGCCTGGACCGCGACGGCCATGCCCAGACCGCCACAGGCGAGCCGGGCCATCTCCTCGGAAAGCACGACCGCCGAGAAGTAGTCACCGCCCTGTCCGCCGTACTCGGGCGGGTACCGCAGGCCGAGGAAGCCGAGCTCGCCGAACCGCTTGAAGATCTCGTCGGGGAAGGTCTTTTCCTCCCACTCCTCGAGGTGCGGCTGCACCTCTTTCTCGAGAAATTTCCGTATGTGCAGGCGAAGCTCCTCGTGGGCGTCGGTGAAGTACATCCGAAAACGAGTGTATTGCGGCTTGCGGTATGATTCCCGGCCGTACCCTCAGCCGGTTAAATACACACGTGCACTGGGAGTTGGATTGGGCTCGGTAATCAAGAAGCGGCGCAAGAAGATGCGCAAGCACAAGCACAAGAAGATGCTTAAGAAGACCCGTTGGCAGAGGCGCGCGCACGCCTGACGTGCTCGTCTCGACTGCGCTAGGAGGTAGGACATGGGCTGGGTGATCCTCGGGGTCGTAATCGTCCTGATCCTGGCCTGGCTGGTCTTCACCTACAACGGGCTGGTCACGGCGCGTAACCGCACCCAGGAGGCCTGGTCGGAGATCGACGTCGAGCTGAAGCGCCGGCATGACCTGATCCCCAACCTCGTGAACACGGTGCAGGGCTACATGGGCCACGAGCGGGGCACCCTCGAGGCGGTCACGAATGCTCGCGCCAACGCGGTCGCGGCAGGCGCGACCGGCGACCCGGCCAAGATCGGGCAGGCCGAGAACGTGTTGTCGCAGAGCCTCCGCAGCCTCTTCGCCGTCGCGGAAAACTACCCCGACCTGAAAGCCATCTCAGCGTTCACCAACCTCCAGGAGAATCTCACCGCGACCGAGGACAAGCTCGAGTTCTCGCGGCGCTTCTACAACGGCAACGTGCGTGACTACAACACCAAGCTGCAGACCCTCCCCACGTCGCTGATCGCCGGGGCGCTGGGTTTCAAGCCGTTCGGCTTCTTCCAGGCGGACGAGGGCGACCGCGCGGTCCCGCAGGTGAGCTTCAACAACGTGCCGCCGGCCGCGTCACCGGGCTCGCTTCCCCCGGCCGCAGGCCAGGGTGGGCCCCCGGCTCCCGGCTCGGCAGGACCTCCCCCACAGACCTAGCCGGACCTCGTCCAGTCGGAGTCGAACCGGCCGACGTAGGCCTGCACGGCCCCCGGATCGCTCGTCTCGACGTCGAGCTCATGGTTGACCCCAAGGCCGCTGAGCGTCCAGTTCGCTGAGCCCAGGACGAGGTCGCGGTCGAACAGGCCGATCTTGGCGTGGAGCAGCGCGCCTTTTGGAATCGGATACCAGCGAGCCTCGACCCCGCCCGCGCGCAGCACCTTGTAGGCGTGGACGTTGTAGACCTGGTTGGGATCGAGCAGCACGCGCACGATCGCGCCGCGGCGGTGCGCCATGACCAGCTCGGCGAGCACGGCCCCGTCGGTGAGGGTGTAGATCTCGGCGAGGACGCGTTGGGACGCCCCCGCGAGCTGACCCTCGAGCATGGAGCGGATCTCAGTCCCGGGCGCCGTCTGCGCGACGGGGCCGGTTGCCGCGCCCAGGGGTGCGGGACGGCCGCCGGCGAGAGCCCAGTCCTGGTCGAAGATCTGCGAGACGCGATCGACCTCCGCGGCCACCTTGATTTCGAGCACGTAGTCGTGGTTGCGGTCACTGTGCTTGCCCCAGTTCATGCCGCCGACGGCCGCCTCGTCGTCCGCGACCAGCATCTTGACGTGGTCGATCTGGTGGCGACTGTCGTCGACGGGATAGGCGCGCTCGGGGACATGCATCGCGTGCAGCTGGACCGATGATCCGCGGCTGGCGGCGACCGTCGGGTCGGTGATGACCCTGACCGCAACTCCGCGCGCCTCGGCAGCTCCCAGGGACTGCACGATGTCCACTCGACCGAGCTCGTACATCTCGACCAGCACGCGATGGCGCGCGGAGTCGATCTCGTGGCCGACCAGCTGGAAAATCGCCGCGTCCTGCCACAGGCGGACGCCGCCTGTGACCGCCACCGTCGCGGCGCGCGCCGGTGTAGCTGAAGCGGGGCTCGAGCAGCCCACCAGGGAGAGAAGGAAGAAGAGCAAGCAGACCACTCGAGCCATCGCAAGGGCAACGCTAGGAACAAGGAAGGGAAAAACCAACCCAGCCTGTTAAGGCGGGGTCCGTTCTAGATCGCCTCGACCCTCATCCCAGACCGCGCACCGAGCAGCTTGTCCGCCCGCGCCTCGCGCACCCCCACCTCGAGGTAGCCCATGCTCCCCACGTACACGAACGGCTCGCCCGGCCGTGCGTCGGAGTACGTCTTCGCCATCGCGACGATGTCGTGGTTGTGGATGCGAAGGCGGCGTGCCGGCGGCTTGAGGTTGGTGACGAGGTTGCCGAAACCGTCGGTCCACAGAACGCGCGGACCAGTGTCGGGCAGGCCGACCGGAGGGTCCGTCGAGGGCCCCAGCGAATCGATCGGCACACCTGACGCGAGCGCTGCGGCAGCCGGTGCAAAGACGTCGCGGCCTTCGAAGGTCGGGGCGCCGTGGGGCCGCGGCGCGAGCTCGTGCACCGCCTGCACGCCGACCTCGTCGATGACGATCGCGAACAATCCGTTGTCCGGGCCGATGTAGTAGCGACCTCCGGCCTGGACGATGAGCCGGCGCCGTGTGGAGCCGACGCCCGGGTCGACGACCGCGAGGTGCACCGATCCTCCTCCGAAGTGGCGCGTCCCCGCGAACACCATGAACGCGCCCGCGGAGACGTCGAAGCGCGGGACCTCGTGCGACACGTCGACCAACACCGCCGTCGGACACCCCGCCAGCACCACTCCCTTCATCGCGGCGACGAGAGGAGAGCCGGCGCCGAAGTCGCTCGTGAAGGTGACGACCGGCGGGTTCAGCCCGCTACCAGTACCTTGTCTCTTTCCAGGGGTCTGCTTCGTCGTGATAGCCACGTTGCTCCCAGAAACCGAGCCGGTTGCGTTCCATGAACTCTAGCCCGCGCAACCACTTGGCAGACTTCCAGAAGTACTTCGACGGGACGAAGAG
>DATKFA010000048.1:0-4887 GCA_035511715.1 Candidatus Acidiferrum sp.
CACGCTGGGGTTGATGGCCGGGTAGGCGGCCACCGAGAGCGCCAGGGCGACCGAGAGTGCACCCCTCAGTCCGCCCCACAGGGTCATGTGGCGCCATGCCCACGGGATTCGCTGCGCCCTCGCGTCGACAGCCGCGAGCAGGCCGTAGACGGGTATGGCCCTCGCGACCAGCATGATCAGGTACGCACCCAGCGCGACGCCCGCGAAGCCGAGCAATCGATGCGCGGGAAGGGCAATGCCCACGATCAAGAAGAGGATCGCGTTGAGCACAAAGGCAAGCAGGTTCCAGAAACCATGGAGCTGCGTTCCCTTCAGGCGGCCGCTGCGGCTGCCGTAGCGCGCGACCACGACGCCGGCCGCGACGACCGCGACGACACCAGACGCGTGGACGACGTCGGCCGCGAGGTACGAGCCGTAGGCCAGCACGAGCGTGATCAGGATCTCGAGCTCAGCCTCATGCACGAGCCGGAGCAGGAGCACTCCCACGACCCCGGCCGCGACACCCGCCACCGCGCCCACCATCGTGACCTCCACGAAGCGCAACACTGCGTCGCCGGCAGACGGATGACCGGCGAGGATCGTGCCCAGCACCGCTGCGAAGACGGCGACGCCCGTGCCGTCGTTGAACAGGCTCTCCCCGTCGAGGATCGCCTCCACCCCACGCGGCGCGCCGACCTGTCGCAGGAGCGTGACGACCGCGATCGGATCGGTCGCCGCGACGATCGACCCGAGCAGAAAGCCGCTGGCCCAGTCGAGGCGCAGCACGAGGTGCGCGAGCAGGCCGATGACCGTGACCGTCACAAAAACGCCGATCGTGGCAAGCAGCCCGACGGGAAGGATTCGACGCCAGAGCTCCTCCAGGTCGAGGTTCAGCGCCGCCTCGAAGACCAGCCCGGGGACGAAGGCGAGAAGGATCAGGTCGGGGCCGATCGGGGGCAGGCGGAGGCCGGGAGTCAGGCCGATCAGGATTCCGCCCACGGCCAGCAGCACGGGGTACGGCACTGCCGCCGTCGTGCGTGAGACCAGCCGCAGGACCGTCGCGGCGGCGCCAAGCACGATCAGGAAGAGAAGAAAGCTCTGCGCTGCGCTCATCGGGACGTCGGCGTTCCTCCGCCGACCAGACTTCCCGGCACACCCTCATGTGGCGCCGCACGCGCGGGGCCCGCGGAGATTTTAGGCACCCGCCCCACGCCATAACGCTGACTTAAGGCTGAGACGCCACGGGCATAACTTGCGGCCGCTACCTTCGACCCGAAGTCGCCGCCGGCCGACCAGATCGAAGGGCCCAACCTCCAGCCAGACGCCTCCCCTATCGGGTCGCCCGGTGGCCAGAGTGGTCGCCGGGCTTCTCGTCTTACGCTTGCGATCGCGATGAAGGCGTTGGTCAAGGCGAAGGCCGAGCCCGGGCTGTGGCTGCAGGACGTGCCCGAGCCCAAGCCCGGTCCCGGTGAGGTTCTCATCCGCGTGCTGCGCACGGGCATCTGCGGCACGGACCTCCACATCGACGCGTGGAACGAGTGGGCGCAGCACACCATCAAACCAGGACTCGTCATCGGCCACGAGTTCGTCGGCGAGGTGATCGAGCTTGGCGAGGACGTCAGCTCCGTGTATCCCGGCGAGATCGTCGGCGCCGAAGGCCACATCACATGCGGCAAGTGCCGCAATTGCCTTGCCGGACGGCGGGCCCTTTGCGCCAACACCGTCGGCATCGGCGTGCACCGCGACGGCGCGTTCGCCGAGCTCATCGTGATGCCGGCCGCCAACCTGTGGCCGCACCTCACGAAGATCGATCTCGACGTGGCGTCGATCTTCGACCCGTTCGGCAACGCCGTCCACGTCGCCACGCAGTTCCGCCTGGTGGCGGAGGACGTGCTCGTCACCGGCGCCGGCCCGATCGGGATCATGGCCGCGCTGGTCGCGCGCCACGTCGGCGCACGCTTCGTCGTCATCACCGACGTCAGCGACTACCGCCTCGAGCTGGCGCGCAGAGTCGGCGTGACGATGGCCGTGGACGTGAGCAAGACGCGACTGCGGGATGCGCAGCAGGAGCTCGGCATGAAAGAAGGATTCGACGTAGGGTTCGAGATGTCCGGTGTTCCGAGCGCGGCGCGCGAGATGATCGGCAACATGGCGCACGGGGGCCGGATCGCGATGCTCGGTCTACCTGACCACGAGTTTCCGATCGACTGGTCGCAGGTCGTTTTCAAGATGCTCACGCTGCGCGGCGTCTACGGCCGGCAGATCTTCGAGACCTGGTACCAGATGTCGGTCTTCGTGCAGAGCGGCCTCGACATCTCGCCAGTGATCACGCACCGCTTCCCCTACCAGCAGTACAGGGAGGCGTTCGCCGTGGCGCACTCGGGGCAGTGCGGAAAAGTCGTTCTCGATTGGAGTAGCTGATGTTCGAACGAATGCGATCGCACCTGGTCATGCAGCTGGAGGAGATCCGCAATGCGGGCCTGTGGAAGCCGGAGCGGGTGATCGAGTCTCCACAGGGCGCAACCGTCGCTGTCGCGGAGCGTCGTGTGCTCAACCTCTGCGCCAACAACTACCTGGGCCTGGCCGACCACCCCGAGGTCGTCGCGGCGGCGAAGGACGCGCTCGACCGGTGGGGCTACGGCATGGCCTCGGTCCGCTTCATATGCGGCACGCAGGAGGTGCACAAAGAGCTGGAGGCCGCGCTCACCGAGTTCCTCGGCACCGAGGACACCATCCTCTACTCATCGTGCTTCGACGCGAACGGTGGAATCTTCGAGGCGCTGCTCGACGAGCGCGACGCCATCATCTCCGACGCCCTCAACCACGCCAGCATCATCGACGGCATCCGCCTCTGCAAGGCAAAGCGCCTCCGCTATGCCAACCGCGACATGGAAGACCTGGAGCGCCAGCTCAAGGACAGTCAGGACGCGCGGTTCAGGATGGTCGTCACGGATGGCGTGTTCTCGATGGACGGCTACATGGCGCCCCTGGCCGACATCTGTGACCTGGCCGAAAAGTACGACGCGACGGTGATGGTGGACGACTCGCACGCGGTCGGGTTCGTCGGCGCCGGCGGCCGCGGCACCCACGAGCACCACGGGGTGATGGGGCGGGTCGACGCCATCACGGGCACGCTCGGCAAAGCGCTCGGCGGCGCGAGCGGCGGCTACGTCTCGGGACGGAAGGAGCTGGTCGCGATGCTCCGGCAGCGCTCGAGGCCGTACCTCTTCTCCAACTCGGTCGCACCTCCGATCGCGGCGGCAAGCCTGAAGGTCCTGGAGCTGATCCGCGATGCCAAGGACCTGCGCGCGCGCCTGGCCGACAACACGCAGTTCTTCCGCTCCCGGATGACCGAAGAGGAGTTCGACATCCTGCCGGGAGAGCATCCGATCGTTCCGGTGATGATCGGCGATGCTGCCCTGGCGTCCCGCATGGCCGCGGCGATGCTCGAAAAGGGCATCTACGTGGTTGGCTTCTCCTACCCCGTCGTGCCCCAGGGAAAGGCCCGAATCCGGGCCCAGGTTTCGGCGGCGCATACTCGCGACGACCTCGAGCGCGCCGTCCGCGCTTTTGACGAAACCCGAAAGGAATTGGCGACCGCGTAGACGCCCGGTAGCCCAACCCCGAAAAGCGTTTCTGGGATACATGAGCGAGCACGAGCGGATGCTGGTCACGTTGGCCACGGTGCTGGACCGGATCGCCCGGCCCCATCCGCCGGAGGAATCGCTGCCGGTCGAGGTTCAGGCCAGCCTGTGGCAGCTTGGGTTTCCGTGCAGCGAGCTGACCACGAGGGAGGAGCTGATCCCGCGCCTGTGGGCGCGTAAACGCAGCCTGCTCGAGGGCATCGGTCCGGAGTGGGGCGGTCCCCAGCTCACGCCGCCAAACGCAGCGTAGCCATGTATCCCGCGCCACTGAAGGACGGAGGCGTTTGACGTCAAACGCTCCCAATCGATCATGAATTCGGTGCGTCTGGCGTCAGGGGAAGGACTTCCGCCCTAGTCCGTCCGGACCTCGCTCCCGTCCTGCGCCCAGCGTGTGTGATACGCGCCCGCGCGATCGACGCGGTGATACGTGTGTGACCCGAAGTAGTCACGCAGTCCCTGGATGAGGTTGGCGGGACCCCGCGCCCTTCGGTAACCGTCGTAGTACGCGAGCGACGAGGCGAACGCCGGGATCGGGACGCCCTGCTCTACCGCGGTCTTCACCACGCGCCGCCATGCCGGCTGCGCCTGGGCAAGGGCCTCGGTGAAGAACGGGGCCAGCATCAGGCTCGGCAGGTCCGGCGACGCCTCAAAGGCCTCTTTGATCCGGTCGAGGAACTTCGCGCGGATGATGCAGCCCCCGCGCCAGATGGTGGCGAGAGATCCCGGGTCGACGTCCCAGCTGTACTCCTTCGAACCCGCGGCGATGTGCTCGAAACCCTGGGCATACGCGACGATCTTGGACGCGTAGAGCGCCTCCTCGACATCGTCGATGAGGCTTCGCGGCGCCTTTGATGCAGCTGGTCCACCCAGAAGGGCCGACGCCTTCACGCGCTGCGCCTTCTGGCTGGAAAGCACGCGCGCGAACACCGCCTCGGTGATGCCCGTGAGCGGCACGCCCAGCTCCAGCGCCGACTGGCTGGTCCACCGGCCTGTTCCCTTCTGCTCCGCCTCGTCCTCGATCGAGTCCACGAGAGAAGACGTCGCGCCGTCGTCGTGCTTGGCCAGCACGTGCGAGCTGATCTCGATCAGGTACGACTGCAGGCGACCGTTGTTCCATTCGCGAAACACCGCGGACAGCTCGTCGGGCGTCAACCCGAGCGCGTTGCGGAGCAGGTCGTACGACTCGGCGATCAGCTGGATGTCGGCGTACTCGATGCCGTTGTGGACCATCTTCACGAAATGGCCGGCGCCGTCCGGCCCGATA
>DATKFA010000049.1:0-3409 GCA_035511715.1 Candidatus Acidiferrum sp.
AGACGATCAGGTCGGCCGACTACATGGTCGACATCGGACCGGCGGCGGGCGAGCACGGTGGCGAGATCGTCGCCGCGGGGCCGGTGGACCAGGTCCTGCGCGACCCGAACTCGATCACCGCGGCGTACCTGCGCGGCGACAGGATGATCCCGGTGCCGGCGCAACGACGGAAGGGCAACGGCAAGAGGCTCGTCGTCCGGGGCGCGAGGGCTAACAACCTGAAGAACATCGACGTCGCGATCCCGCTCGGGTCGTTCGTGGCGGTGTCGGGTGTGAGCGGGTCGGGCAAGTCCTCGCTGATCACCGACATCCTGAGCCGCAAGGTGGCGCAGCACTTCTACCGCGCCAAGGAGCGGCCGGGGCCACACGACTCGGTCGATGGGCTCGACAACCTCGACAAGGCGATCGACATCGACCAGTCGCCGATCGGACGCACGCCGCGAAGCAACCCGGCGACCTACACCGGGATGTTCACGCACATCCGCGACCTTTACGCGAGTCTTCCAGAGGCGAAAATGCGCGGCTACAAAGCCGGGCGGTTCAGCTTCAACGTGAAAGGCGGGCGGTGCGAGAACTGCCAGGGCGACGGGATCATCCAGATCGAGATGCAGTTCCTGCCCGACGTGTACGTGCCGTGCGAGGTGTGCCACGGGTCGCGGTACAACCGTGAGGTGCTCGAGGTGAAGTTCCGCGGGCACTCGATCTCCGACGTCCTGGAGATGACCGTGGACGAAGCGCTCGACGTGTTCGAGAACGTGCCGACGATCAAGGCCAAGCTGCGCACGCTGCACGACGTCGGTCTTGGATACATCCGTCTCGGGCAGCCGGCGACCCAGCTCTCGGGCGGTGAGGCGCAGAGGGTGAAGCTGTCTTCGGAGCTGTCCCGCCGCGACACGGGCCGAACGCTGTACCTGCTCGACGAGCCGACGACCGGGCTGCACTACGTGGACGTGGAGCGACTGCTCGCGGTTCTCCACCGGCTCGTCGACCACGGCAACACCGTGGTTGTGATCGAGCACAACCTCGACGTGCTGAAAACGGCGGACTGGGTGGTCGACCTTGGGCCCGAAGGCGGCGAGAAGGGTGGATACGTCATCGCCGAAGGCACGCCGGAGCAGCTGGCGGCAGACAAGAGCTCAGCGACCGGACACTACCTGCGCCAGCCGCTCGAGAAGGCGCGCCGAGCCGCGGTGTCGGCCAACGGCGCGGGCCGCGCGCGCCGCTCACGCGTCGCTGTCGGCTGAGACAGGAAACCGCCGCCGACATCGGTTACGGCCCGCTTCTGCGGGTGCGCGGCTTTCCAGGCCTGGTCCTCAGCCAGCTCCTCGGCCGCGTGGCCGGGCAGATGCTGCGGGTCAGCCTGGTCCTGTTCGTGCTTTCGCGCTATCACTCGCCGCAGCTCGCAGGCGCTGCGACGTTCCTGCTGGTCTTTCCGGGACTGCTCATCGCTCCGGTCGCCGGTGTGCTCCTCGACCGCCACAACCGCACGCGATTGATCGCGATCGACTACCTGATTGGGGCCGCCGCGCTCCTGTCGATAGCTGGGTTGTCGTCGCGCCACGCGCTCGCGCCGCCCCTCCTCCTTGCGATCTGTGGGGTCGCCTCGATCACGGGACCGCTCAGCTGGGCGGGACTCCGATCCCTTTTTCCGGCCGTGGTGCCAGGGCATCTCTGGGAGCGGGCCAACGCCCTCGATTCGAGCAGCGATGTGTTCGCCACGGTCCTCGGCGCGCCGATCGGCGGACTGATCGTCGGGCTCGCGGGCGGCGAATGGGCGCTTGCAGCTTCCGGTGTGCTGCTGGCGCTGGCCGGCGCGGCGATGCTGCGCGTGCGCGACCCCGCCACCAAGGCGCGCGGCGGCGCGCTTCTGAGCGAAGCCTTGTCTGGACTCGTCTACGTCATCCGGAGCCGCTCGCTGGTCGGCCTGGCGCTGACCTTCATCACTTTCGGGGCAGGTTGGGGATGCCTCGTGATCGCGATCCCGGTGCTGGTGCTGGGCCGCCTGCACGAAGGCCCGGCGGCGGTCGGATACGTCTGGGGGTTGGTTGCCGCGGCGACCCTCGTCTCCGTGCTCGTCGTCGGCCGGCTCAAGACGTTGGGCCGCGAGCGTCAGCTGATGTCCCTTTCGATGCTTGCGATGGCCGTCGCGATGTCGTTCCTGCCGTTCGCCTCCTCGATCGTGGCCGTAGCCCTGGCGCTGGCTGTCGCCGGCCTGGTCGAGACTCCCTTCGATATCGCGTTCCTGACGCTGCGCCAGCGGCGAACCGACCCCGCCAAGTTCGGAAGGACGTTCGCGGTCTCGATGGCGCTCAACCAGCTGGGTGGCCCGGTTGGCTCCGCCATCGCCGGGCCGTTGATCGCATGGTCGCTGACGGGAGCGCTGTGGGTCGCGGTCGGCCTGGTCGCGGCGGCCGCGGTTGTGCCGCTGGTGACGATTCCCGCGCGCCCGGAATCCGCCTAGCCGAACAGACCGATCAGGGTCAGGATGCCGCCGATCGCGCCGAGCACGATCCCCGCGACGCCACCGATCACCTTGCCGGCCATGATCGCGCGGACGCCGGTGATGACCGCGACGATCGGCAGCCAGAAGAACACCCAGCCGAAGAATATGGGAGCGATCACGGTGATCAGCCCGGCGATGATCGCCCACAACGCGGGGGGCTCGAATTGCGCCAGGATGCCGACGAGCCCCCAGCCCGCGGCGACGCCTGGTTGCGGAGGCGCCTGCTGCTGCCACATCTGCTGCTGCCATCCTTGCGGGTAACCGACCGGTGGTCCGGCCACCGGAGGCGGCTGATAGGTGGGCACCGGTGAGGACAGCTGGCTGTAGACCGGCGGCGGGATGCTGCCCGGAGGCGGTGGGGGAAACGCAGACGGCGTGTCAGACATGCGGCGATCCTAATTGGGCCGTCCTGAATTTCATCCCGGATAAGCCAACGCGCTGGGCCTAAAGTTCGATCGATGGTGAGGCTAGTCACCGGCGGCACCGGCTTCATCGGCCGTCACCTTCTGAGGCTCCTCGCGCGGCGTGACGGCGACACCTTCGTCCTTGTCCGTCCGGCCTCCCGCGAGCGGCTCGAGGCATTGATCGACTCATTGGGCGTGCGCGACAGCCTGCGGCCGGTCGAGGGCGACATCACAGAGCCGCTCCTCGGCCTCGACGCGGCCGATCAGGAGCGGCTTGCGGGCGCCGACGTCTACCACCTCGCGGCGGTCTACGACCTCGAGGCGCCGGAGGATGCCAACGAGCGGGCCAACGTCGCCGGCACGCGCAACGTCCTCGAGCTGGCCAGTCGAATCGGGGCGCGTGTACACCACATGAGCTCTATCGCCGTAGCGGGAGCGCGCTGGAAGGGCCCGTTCACCGAAGAGATGTTTGCCGAAGGCCAGGACCTGGACCATCCCTACT
>DATKFA010000050.1:0-5987 GCA_035511715.1 Candidatus Acidiferrum sp.
CGTCCACGTGGCCATCCCACCGGTGGCGGTCGACGGTCCGATGGTGAACATCCGCCGGTTTGTCCGCGGCCCGCTCGACATGGCGGACCTGATCCGGCTCGGCAGCTGCAGCGAGAGCGCGTTCGGGTTCCTGAAGGCCGCCGTGATGGCACGGGCGAACGTGCTCGTCAGCGGAGGCACGGGCAGCGGCAAGACGACGCTGCTCAACGTGCTCTCGGGCTACATCCCAGAGAACGAGCGCATCGTCACGATCGAGGACGCGGCCGAGCTTCAGCTCCGGCAGCGCCACGTCGCCCGCCTGGAGGCGAGGCCGGCCGGGCCGGACACCAAAGAGGTCACCATCCGCGACCTCGTGATCTCGTCGCTGCGTATGCGGCCGGACCGGCTGGTGGTCGGTGAGGTCCGAGGACCGGAGGCGCTCGACATGCTGCAGGCGATGAACACGGGCCACGACGGCTCTCTGACCACGCTCCACGCCAACAAGCCACGCGACGCGCTTGCCCGGCTGGAGACCCTGGTCCTGATGGCCGGCTACGACCTGCCGCTGCGCGCGATCCGCGCGCAGATCACGAGCGCGATCAACGTGATCGTGCACCTCGAACGAATGCGCGACGGGACGCGCAAGGTCGTGCAGATCAGCGAGGTGTCGGGCATGGAAGAGGAGATCATCACGATGCAGGAGGTGTTCCGCTTCGTCCAGACAGGCATCGACCAGGAGGGACGCGTGATGGGCAGGTTCAGCCCGACCGGCATCCGCCCGCGCATCATCGAGCGACTCGACGAGCTCGGTCTCGAGCTGCCGCCCGAGATCGCTCCGATATTTCACGAATCAGTTCGCGCCGCGCAATAACGAGAGGGAGGGGTCAGCTCAGGTGGAGACGACGACAGAGAACAAACGAGCTCAGTCGAGGAGGACGCTGGCGGACCGGCGCCAGGCCGATCGCCGCTCGGGCGGAGACCGCCGCGTGACCGCGGTGGCCGTCGAGACCGAGAGGAGGGTGGAAGGACGCCGATTTGTCGAGCGCAGGGCCGAGGTTCGGCGGCAGCTCAACGACCGGCGCCACCTGCTCACGTAGCGGCTACTTGATGGCGGTTATCCTGCCGTTTGACCCGACGTAGATCGTGAACAGCCGGCTCTCGTCGTTCTGGGTCTGCCCGGTGATCTCCGCCCACGCCCGCCGCACGTCGTGCGGCTCGCTCCACACGGCCAGGATGTTGCCGCGGCGGACGTCGGCCCGCATCTGCGGCACCGCAAGCGCGCCGATTACGCCCTTGAAGCGGTCGTGCGGGGTCGTCGGCCTGTCGTATTCGTACACGTAGCCGCCGTCCGCGGTCTTGTGCAGGAAGTGGTATTCGCCGTTCTGACCGATGTGGTCGGCAAAGCTCCGGTCCGAGTCCACCCCGACCGTAAGCAGCCCGGCCTGCAGGCTCTTGCTGAAGCACCCGTAGGAACCCTTGACCGTCTGGTCGGACGACACCGCGCGCATCACCGTCTCCGCGCAGCCCGGCCTGTCGAGCGCGCTCGGAATCTGCGGACCTACGAATGCCACCAGCGCGCCAGCCAGTGCGCCCGCAATCACCGTGATGATGGGTCGTCCCGGCCTTGGCAGATGGATGTGAGTCACGACGCTTCCTCCAGCTCGTCTTAAAAGGTAGCGGGTGACACGCCGCGTGAGTGACGCTCAAACGAGGGGCGTAAATTTCATGGTCGTGGCCGAGCCGCGTGCGTACGTCTGCGCCACCTGCGGCGTTCAGTTCACCCCCTCGATCGATCCGCCCGCGAGCTGCCCGGTGTGCGAGGACGAGCGGCAGTATGTCGGTTGGAGCGGACAGCGCTGGACAACCCTCCAGGAGCTTCTCTCCCAGCACCACAGCCATCTACGCGACGATGCGGGTCTGCTGGGCATCGGCACCGAGCCGTCGTTTGCGATCGGCCAGCGCGCGCTGCTCGTGCGATCGCCAGGTGGGAACCTGTTGTGGGATTGCGTAACCGTGATCGACGACGCAGTCGTGCGCTCGGTGCGCGACGCCGGCGGACTGCGCGCAATCGCCATCTCGCACCCGCACTACTACTCCGCGATGGTCGAATGGGCCAGGGCGTTCAACGCCCCGGTTTTGCTGCACGGGGCCGACCGTCGGTGGGTGATGCGCACCGATCCGTGCATCGAGCTGTGGGACGGCGACACCAGGGATCTTTGGGACGGCATGACGCTCGTCCGGGCCGGCGGCCATTTCGAGGGCGGCACTGTGCTGCACTGGCCGGCGGGCGCCGACGGCCGCGGCGCCCTGCTCGCAGGCGACATCCTGCAGGTCGCGCAGGACCGGCGATGGGTGAGCTTCATGTACAGCTTTCCGAACTACGTCCCGCTCTCCGCGGCCGAGGTCGACCACGTCGTCGGGGCCGTCGAGCCGTTCGCCTTCGACCGCATCTACGGCGCGTGGTGGGACCGCAACGTCCTCTCGGGCGCCAAGGAGTCGGTGCGCCGCTCCGCCGAGCGTTACAAGCGCCATCTGGCCGGGTGGTAGATTCCAATGCTCGATGCTCATCCGCCTCGGCACCCGCGGTTCGATGCTGGCCCTCGCCCAGACGGAGTGGTTCGCCAAACGCCTGAGCGACGCGGGCCACGAGGTCGAGCTCGTCCGCATCGTCACCGAGGGTGACGTTCGGCCGATCGACACGGAGCCGGGCGAGGGGATCTTCGTCACGGCGATCGCCCGGGCGCTGCAGCGCGGGGAGATCGACGCCGCGGTGCACAGCGCCAAAGACATTCCATTGGTCGAAGAGCGCGACCTCGTGATCGCGGCCTACCCGGTGCGAGCCGACCCACGTGACGCGTTGGTCACAAAGGACGGAGGCAGCTCGCTGTCGCGACTGCCCGAGGGTGCGAGCGTCGGCACCGACAGCCCGCGGAGGTCGGGATTTCTGCGCGCCGCCCGACCTGATCTTCGGGTCGTGCCGCTTCACGGCAATGTCGACACGCGCCTGCATCGCGTCGACAGTCACGAGGTCGACGCGATCGTCATCGCCGCGGCGGGAATCGATCGACTGGCCAGAGGCGGTCGGATCGACGAGCGGATCGACGCGCACGTGATCCCGCCCGCGCCGGCGCAGGGGGCCCTCGCGATCCAGGCGCGCAACGAGGCGGGCCCCCTCCTCGAGGAGCTGCGTCTGTACGACCACGCCGACGTGAGGCTGGCGGTCGAGGCGGAGAGGCGGGTGCTGCATGCGACCGGGGGCAGCTGCCGCGCGCCTGTCGGCGCTCTGGCGACGGTCGAGGAAGACGAGCTCACGATGATCGTCGGCGGGGTGAACAGCGACGGCTCCGACCTTCGCATCGAGACGGTCCACGCTAAGCGCGCCGACGCGTTGCGCCTGGCCGAAGAGGCAGGCCGCAACCTCGCCCGTGCGGTGGCTCTGCGATGAGGACGGTCCTGGTCACGCGACCGGCCGGCGAGAAGGACCCGCTCGTGGCCGAGCTCACCTCGCGTGGCTACCGCGTCATCGCAGTGCCAACCGTCGCCACCCGCGCTGTCGATGTGGAGTGGCCCGACCTGTCGCAATACGACTGGATCGTCGTCACGAGCGCCGCCGGGGTGGCCTCCCTGCCCGAGATTTCTGCCGGGCCTCGCTGGGCGGCGGTCGGCGAAGCCACCGCGCGGGCTCTTCGCGCGAAAGGAATCGAGGTGGAAGTCGTTCCGGCGCAGGCCAACGGTGCGGCGCTCGCGCGGGCGATCCCCGACGTGGGCGGCAAGCGCATCGCGCTGGTGCGTGCTTCCCTGGCAGACCCAGAGCTTCCAAACGCGCTGCGCGAGCGCGGCGCCTTCGTCGAAGAGATCACCGCCTACCAGACCATCGAGGGACCTTCCGAGTCCGCCCATGCCCTGCAGCGGGCGCTTCGGGATGAAGATGTGGCCGCGGTCGTGTTCGCGTCCGGCTCGGCGGTGCGCGGGTTCGTCAAGCTGGGCGGGAGGCCGAATCTCCCTGCGATCACCATCGGGCCCCGAACCAGCCAGGCCGCGCGGGAGGCCGGTTTCGTCGTGGCGGCGGAGGCAACCGCCCAGGAGCTGAAGCAGATGGCGGCCGCGGTGGAACGTTCGGTTCCGATAACCGCCGATCGCCCGCGCCGCCTTCGCGCGAGCCCGGCGCTGCGCAACCTCGTGCGAGAGACGCGCCTGCATCCGGGGCAGCTGATCGCACCGCTGTTCGTCGTCAGCGGCTCAGGCCGGCGCCACGAGATCGAGTCGCTGAAGGGCCACGCGCGCCTGTCGCCCGACCTCGCGCTGCGGGAGGCGCACCGGCTCGCCCAGCTTGGCGTCGGCGGCGTGCTGCTTTTCGGCATCCCCGACGCGAAGGACGCGATCGGAAGCGGCGCCGAGGATCCAGGCGGTCCCGTCCCCGAGACGCTTCGCCTGCTCCGGCGCGAAGGCCTGCCGCTGGTCCTCGTCGCCGACGTGTGCCTGTGCGAGTACACGTCGCACGGCCACTGCGGGATTCTCGACGGCGAGCGGGTCGACAACGACGCGACCCTGCCGCGCCTGGGCGCAGCCGCCGTCGCCTACGCGGAAGCCGGGGCGGACATGGTCGGGCCGAGCGCCATGATGGACGGCCAGGTAGCCACGCTGCGGGGGGCCCTTGACCTCGCCGGCGACACGGGCACGGCGATCATGGCCTACTCCTCGAAGCACGCGTCCTCTTTATATGCGCCTTTCCGGGAGGCGGCCGGGTCGACCCCCAGCTTCGGCGACCGCAAGTCGTACCAGATGGACTTCGCGAACGGGAGGGAGGCGCTGCGGGAGATGGACCTCGACGCCCGGGAAGGCGCCGACATCCTCATGGTCAAGCCGGCGATAACCTCGCTCGACCTTCTGGTCAGGGCGCGCGAGCGTTTCGACCTCCCGCTGGCCGCCTACCAGGTAAGCGGCGAGGCGGCCATGATCGAGGCCGCGGCCGAGCGTGGGTGGCTCGACCGCAGAAACGCGATCCTCGAGTCGCTCACCGCCATCTCGCGAGCGGGAGCCGCGATCACGATCACCTACTTCGCCGCCGACGTGGCTGCCTGGCTGCGCGAGTGACCGAGCGCCGCTACGTCCACGCGCTCGCGCTTGGCCTGGACCCGGCGTGGCGGCGCCTCGACCGCGACGAGAGGTGCCGGTCGGCGGAGCAATTCGCCGCGGCGGCCACCGCGCCGTCGGAGGTCTCGACCTTCACCTACTCGATGGTTGGCCTCAAAACCGGAGTCGACCTGCTGCTGTGGAGCCTCGCGCCGTCGCTCGAGGCGCTCGAAGAGAAGTCGGCCAGGGCGCTTCGCGCGGGCATGGGATCGTGGATGCTGGTCCGCCACAGCTTCGTCGGTCTGATCGCTGCCTCGCAGTACGTCAAGCGGCCCACCTCGCAGGAGCAGTCGCTCTTCAGCGGTGAGCGGTCTCGCTACCTCATCGTCTATCCCTTCACCAAGAGCGCCGATTGGTACCTGCTCGCGCAGGAGGAGCGGCAGAGGGTCATGAACGAGCACATGAAGGTCGGACACCGCTACCAGCAGGTGCGGCAGCTTCTTGCGTACTCGTTCGGGCTCGACGACATGGACTTCCTGGTGGCCTACGAGACCGACGACCTGCCCGCGTTCGGCGAGCTGGTGCGCGAGCTTCGCGGCACCGAGAGCCGCCGGTCGACCGTGCGCGACACGCCGATCCTCACCGGCATCCACCGGCCGATCGAGGAGATCACCGCGCTTCTCGGAGCCGCCACCGCCGCGGCCGCGGCGGATATTGAGTGACCGGCCGGTTCCTCGAGGCCGCTAGGCGGCAGAAGGTCGACGTCACGCCCGTGTGGCTGATGCGCCAGGCGGGCCGGTCGCTGCCCGAGTACCGGAAGCTCCGGGAGCGCTACACGCTCGCCGAGATAGTCGCCGAGCCCGAGCTGTGCGCCGAGGTCACGCTGCAGCCCGTGCGCCGCCTCGGCGTGGACGCCGCGGTGATGTTCGCCGACA
>DATKFA010000051.1:0-6972 GCA_035511715.1 Candidatus Acidiferrum sp.
ACGATCGTCCTGAACCTCGTATTCCGGCACCGGTAGACTGGTTCGCCGCCCATGCAGTTAGTTCTCAGCTGGCCGATCCGCCTGTTCGTCGTGGCTGTGCTGGTCTTCTCGCTGTTCGTCGACGGCGCGGGCTTCGTCTACCGCGTCGCCAGCCACTATCCGCTGACCGGCAACGTTCCCGGCCTGCCGCCGAACTTCGGAGGCCTGCAGCTCTACTTCCATAAAGGCCTCGACCTCGCCGGTGGCACGCACATCGACTACCAGCTGACCAACTTCCCGGCCGGCCAGAGCCGCGCCGACGTGCAGCAGCGAGCGATCCAGGTGATCAACAAGCGCGTCAACTCGCTCGGCGTCAGCGAGCCTGAGATCCGCGGCGCCGGCAGCAACTACGACCGGATCACGGTCGATCTCGCCGGCGTCAACGCCGACCAGGCGCAGAAGACGATCGGCGCGGTCTCCAAGCTGATCTACACGAAATGGGTGGCGGACGCCAACGTCACGGGCGGACCCGAGCCCGGCTACAAACCTCAGCTCACACCCCTGACCGGCGACGACATCTCCAGCGCCAGCGCGTCGATCGACAGCACCGGTACGAGCTGGGTGGTGAATGTGAGCTTCACCGGAGCAGGTGCGACGAAGTTCGACACCCTGACCCGCGACAACGTCAACGCCTGTCCGGGAGACCCCAACACGACCGCGACCGCGAACTGCCCCCAGCGCCATCTGACGATCTGGCTGGACCTCACCCAGCAGGACATCGACAGCTGGGAGGACCCGTCATACGTCGCCAAGGTCAGCGCTCCATACGACCCGCAGTGCCTCGCCACGCAGGTGCAGGGGACCGTCTGCGGGAAGTTCCTGACGGACCCGATCACGCTGCAGGAGATCGCGGGCGGCCAGGCGACCATCTCTGGGTCGTTCACGCAGACGAGCGCCAATGATCTCGCGACCGGTATCAACTCCGGATCGCTTCCTGTCGACCTGGTCGCACTGGACGTGACACAGGTAAGCGCGACGTTGGGCGCCCAGTCCGTGAAGCTGAGCCTCGCCGCCGGGCTGCTCGGCCTCGTGATCGTCGTGATCTTCATGATCGTCTACTACCGCCTGCCCGGACTCCTGGCGAGCCTGGCGCTGCTGTTCTACGCGGGCGCTGTGCTCGCTCTGTTCAAGACGATTCCGGTGACGCTGACGCTCGCGGGTATCACCGGCTTCATCCTCTCGGTCGGTATGGCCGTCGACGCGAATGTTCTGATCTTTGAACGCTTCAAGGAAGAGGTGCGCGCAGGCAGGACGATCACCGCTGCCGTCGACGCCGCAGTGCGCCGCGCATGGCCGGCGATCCGCGACTCGAACACGTCGACTCTCATCACCTGCGTAATCCTCGGCTTCGTCGGTCCGTCCGCGATCAAGGGATTCGCGATCACGCTCGCGATCGGTGTCCTCGCGAGCCTGGTCTCATCCATCGTGGTGACCCACAACCTGCTCGCGATCGTGCTCGCGGGGAGCGGGTTCCGGCGGGCGGCTTTGCTGGGAGTCGACCGTGTCCGAACTACCTGACGTGACTGCGCAGCAGCAGGTGGCCGACATGGTCGACGACAGCAAGGCCCAGGTTGCGGCCGCGATCGCGCCCGTATCGCCTCGAGTCCGAAAGTTCAACCTGATCGGCCGGCGCAACATCTTCTTCGCGGTCTCGCTGGTCGTGATCATCCCCGGGATCGTCTCGATGTGGCACAACCACTTCCTCCTCGGGATCGACTTCCAGGGCGGCACCGAGATCACCGCGAGTTTCCAGAGCAACCCGTCGATCGCTCAGGTCACCACGGCGGTCAACGCCGAGGGGCTCGACGGTTCCGTGATTCAAACAACCGGCGGCGCCTACATCCTCCGCTTTCCGCCGCTGAACGCCGCCCAGACGAACAAGGTGCAGAGCGATATGCAGAAGAGCCTCGGGGCGATGACCGTGTCGCAGATCCTGTCCGTGGGGGGCACGATCGCCGGCGAGACGATCGAGCTGTCGGTGCTCGCCGTCATCATCGCGTCCGTCGCAATCCTCCTCTTGCTCGCGATTCGTTTCCGTAACGTCCCGGGCGGTTGGCGCGCGGGATTTCAGTTCGGCGGTTCAGCCCTCGCGGCCCTCCTGCATGACGTTTTTGTCCTTACCGGCCTGTTCTCCATCTTCGGAACGGTGCTCCACTGGCAGGTAGGGGAGATCAACGCGTACTTCGTCACCGCGGTGCTGACGGTGGTCGGCTTCTCGGTGCATGACACGATCGTCGTGTTCGACCGGATTCGTGAAAACCTGCGCGTGAGCCAGCGCCTGTCGTTCGAGCAGGTGGTGAATCTCAGCGTGATGCAGACGGCGGCGCGGTCCATCATCACGAGCTTCACCGTGGTGCTCGTCCTGGCCGCGATCTTCATCTCGGGTCAGCCGTCGCTCCAGGGCCTGGCGCTCGCGCTGCTCATCGGCATCGTGTCCGGTACCTACAGCTCGATCTTCAACGCCGCGCCGCTGCTGGTCGTGTGGCGGAGGCTCCAGCCGCTGCGCTGACCTGCTCTGGTGCGCGATACCCGCGACCGCCGGCACTCGCGGCAAATTCAGGCGGCCCTAGCCCGCGACCGCCGGCACTCGCGGGAAACGGCCGGGTTGGCCCCTCGGTTCCGGCTGGTAAGGTAAATCCGAGAACACCGGACATGCCGACCTGGCCCATAGCGTCGATCAAGGAACTGCTCGAGCCCACCATCAACCACATGGGCTACGAGCTGTACTCCATTGATCAGTCAGGTCAGTCTGGTCGGACTCTCCGCATCTCGATCGACCACAATGACCCGATCACGATCGAAGACTGCGAGCGGGTGAGCAGGGTCGCCGGTCCCCTGCTCGACCATGCCAACCTCATCAACGGTCGATACGACCTGGAGGTCTCCTCTCCCGGCGCTGAGCGCCCGCTCCGAGGCCGAAACGATTACGCCCGTTTTCACGGAAAGCGGGTCAATATCCGCTACCGGAGTGGCGAAGCCGACGGCGTGGTCGAGGGTCAGCTGATCGCGGTCGATGAGGCGGGCATCGCGGTGCAGGCTCCCGGCCTCCGCGGTCGTGCGCCGGTGATCACTCATATCTCATGGGAAGACGTTGTCGCGGGCAGGCTCGCGGTCGCCATCTGAGCCGTCCACGCAGACGCTGGCCGAAGCGCTGACAGCGCTTTGCGCCGAGGTCGGCATTCCTTTCGAGGAGATGCTGCACACGGTGGAGGGCGCCCTCGCGGCCGCCTACACGCGCGCCTTCAACCCGACCGGGCTGGTCACGGTCAGACTCGACACCAAGACCGGCGCGCTGGACGTGCGCAGCCGCGTGATCAAGACCGACGGCACCGTCGTCGAGCAGGAGCTGCCGTCGGAGGACTTCAAGCGCATGGCCGCGCAGACCGCCAAGCACGCAGTCCTGCGCCACATCCATGACCTCGAGCGCGACAAGGTGCTGCGCGACGTCGCGGAGCATCGGGGCGAGCTGGCCAGCGGCGTCGTCGACCGCATCGAGGGCGGCGTCGTCTACGTCGACCTCGGCAAGGCGGAGGGGGTGATGCCGCCCGAGGAGCAGATCCCGGGCGAGCAGCTCCATCCAGGGCGGCCGGTGCTGGTTGTGATCCTCGACCCTCAGCACAACCGACGGCAGGCTCAGGTGCGCGTCTCTCGGGCGTCGCGGTCGTTCGTGCACCGCCTGCTCGAAGCCGAGGTGCCGGAGATCAAGGCGGGAACGGTCCAGGTTCGAGCGATCGCCCGCGAGCCCGGCCTGCGGACGAAGATCGCCGTCTCGTCGAGCGAGCCAGGTCTCGACCCTGTCGGCGCGTGCGTCGGGCCCAAGGGCGTGAGGCATCGCGCCATCCTCAGCGAGCTCGTCAACGAGCACGTCGACATCGTGCCGTGGTCCGAAGACCCCGAGCAGCTGGTCGCCGCAAGCCTGGGGCCGGCCAGGTCGGATCGGGTCACGATCGACCGGGTCACCAGGACCGCGACCGTGCTCGTGCCCAGGGCCCAGCTTTCGCTGGCCATCGGCCGGGACGGGCAGAACGCACGGCTGGCGGCCAAGCTGACCGGCTTCCGGATCGACATCAAGCCGAGCGAAGGAGATGGGGAACCCTCGTCCCCGTGAAGCGGGGAGGTGGCCCGGTTAGGACGTGCGTCGCCTGCCGCGAAGAGGCAGGCAAGGCCGAGCTGGTCCGGATCGTGCGCCGGCCCGATGGCTCGGTTGGGCTCGACCCCAGGGGGAAAGATGCGGGCCGGGGAGCCTACCTGCACGCCTCGGCGGAGTGCCTCGAGGCGGCCCGAAAGCGCCGCTCGCTCGACCGTGCACTCGGGGCAACGGTGCCCCCCGACGTCTGGGAGCGCCTGGCCGTCTAGGTTTCGAATTCGGCTCGGGCGGCATAATCAGTAGTTCCGGCATGAAGGCACACGAACTCGCACGCGAACTTGGCATCAGCCAGAAGGAGCTGGTCAACTTCCTGCAGCAGCGCAGGCTGACCCGCAACGCCGCCGCGCCTCTGGCGCCCGGCGCGATCGAGGCTGCACGCTCCGCCTTCAAGCCGACGACGGTCATAACCAAGATCGAGACCAACGGCGACCGCCGGGCGGTCCTTCCGCCCAACCTGTCCGTCAAGGACCTGGCGGAGAAGCTGGGGGTCAGCCCCGTCGACGTCATCAAGAAGCTGATGGCGTCCCGAATCTTCGCCAACATGAACCAGGTCATCGACTTCGCCACCGCCGAGATCGTGGCCGACGAGTTCGGCTTCACGGTCGAGCCGGTGGCAAGCGAGGACGTGGTCGCGGTCGAGTCCGGCGTGGATGGGGGGGACGTCGTCACCACCTCCCGCGAGGAGCTCTTCTCACTCGCCAATGAGGACCCGTCCAAGCTCAAGCCGCGGCCGCCGATCGTCACCGTGCTCGGCCACGTCGACCACGGCAAGACGTCGATCCTCGACGCGATCCGCAAGACCCACGTGGCCGCGGGCGAGGCGGGTGGCATCACCCAGCGCATCGGCGCCTACAAGATCGAGACCGGCGACGGTCACCCGGTCGTGTTCATCGACACGCCCGGGCACGAAGCCTTCACGGCGATGCGGGCCCGGGGCGCGCAGGTCACCGACCTCGTCGTGCTGGTCGTCGCGGCCGACGACGGCGTGATGCCGCAGACGATCGAGGCCATCCACCATGCGCGGGCGGCCAGGGTGCCGATCGTGGTGGCGATCAACAAGATCGACAAGGAGAACGCCAACCCGGACCGCGTCCACCAGCAGCTGGCCGAGCAGGGCATAGTCGTGCGCCACTACGGCGGCGAATACGAGTGCGTGCACCTCAGCGCCCGCACCGGCAAGGGCATCGACGACCTCCTGACCACGATCGTCCTGTCGTCGGACATCCTCGAGCTCAAGGCGAACCCCGATCGCAACGCGCTGGGGACGATCGTCGACGCGCACCTGGAGCGTGGCCGTGGACCTGTCGCCACCGTGCTCGTCCAGGCCGGAACGCTCAAGGTCGGCGACGACTTCGTCTGTGGACACATCTACGGCCGCGTGCGCGCGCTTGCCGACGACCGCGGTCGCAGCGTCAACGAAGCGCCGCCCGCCACGCCGGTGGTCGTGTCCGGCATGAGCGAGGTCCCGCAGGCGGGCGACATATTCCAGGTGGTCGGATCGGAGAAGGCGGCGCGCCAGATCGCGCTGACCAAGCTCATCGAGAGGCGAGCGCTGGACGCTGCCCGCGATGTGACACCGCGCATCACCCTCGAGGACCTTGCCCGTCGCGCCAAGGAGGGCGAGGTCAAAGAGCTCAACCTGGTGGTCAAGGCGGACGCGCAGGGCACGCTCGAAGCGTTGCTCGCCGCCCTGCAGAAGATCGAAGACCCCGTCGTCGCCATCAAGATCGTCGGCCAGGGTGTCGGCGCGGTAAGCGACGCCGACCTGCTCCTGGCGAGCGTGTCGAGCGCGATCATCGTGTGCTTCAACCTCAAGCCCACGCCCACGCAGACCGCTGCGGCGGAGCGAGCGAAGGTCGAGGTCCGCTACTACGACGTCATCTACAAGCTCACCGAGGACGTCGAGCGTGCGGCCAAGGGTCTGCGCGAGCCGACGTATCGCCAGATTCGCGAAGGCCGGGTCGAGGTCATCACCCCGATCAAGATTCCGCGCACCGGCATCATCGCCGGAAGTCGCGTCGTGGAGGGCAAGGTCAGCCGTGGAGGCTGGGTCAAGCTTTTCCGGGCCCGCGAGATGATCCACGAAGGCCGGATCAACTCTCTCAAGCACTTCAAAGAGGATGCGCGAGAGATTGTGGCCGGACAGGAGTGCGGCATCGGGCTCGAGGGCTGGGAGGACTTCCAGCCGGACGACGTGATGGAGACGTATCGGCTCGAGCGGGAAGAAATTTAAGCGGGCGTGAGTCCGTTAAAGGCGGTGGTCAGCATGACCAGCTACCGCGCGGATCAAGTCGGGGAGCAGGTGCGCGAGGAGATCATGTCCATCATCCGGCGTGACCTGAAGGACCCGCGGATTGGATTCGTGAGCATCACGGCGGTGCGCATGTCGCCGGACCTGCGCCAGGCGCGCGTCCACGTCAGCGTGCTCGGCAACCCCGACGAGCAGAAGGCTTCGATCCGCGGGCTTGTCTCGGCGAAGGGACTGATCCGGCACGAGCTCGGCCGCCGGCTGCAGAACCTCAAGTTCTCGCCCGAGCTGCGCTTCGAGCTCGACTCGTCGATCGAGTACTCGGTCCACATCTCCGAGCTGCTCAAGGAAGTCCTTCCGCAAGACCAGGGGGGTAGCCCGGAAACGCGGGCTTTGCCCGCGTCGGGCGACAGGGGGGAGTTCCCCCCTGATCAGGAGGAAGCGCTATAGCCACCGCCAGGCGCGACAAGCCACATCAGTACGACGAGATCAAGGAGCTCATCGACGCCAACCAGGAGATCCTGATCTTCGGGCACAA
>DATKFA010000052.1:0-3131 GCA_035511715.1 Candidatus Acidiferrum sp.
AGGACACATGGGCCACGCGTTCACGTTCTCGATCTTCGACGTGCTCGTGCGCTTCCTCGAGTCTCAGAACCAGCGTGTCAAGTACGTGCAGAACATCACGGACATCGACGACCCGCTCTTCGAACGCTCGAAGCGAGACGGCGTCGACTGGCGTGAGCTGGCCGACCGCGAGACGAAGGTGCACATCCGCGACATGACGGCGCTCGGATGGCGCCCGCCTGATGTGATGCCCCGCGTGTCGGACGAGATCCCCGGCATCGTCTCCGCCGCCACGCGCCTGCACTCGCGCGGTTACGCGTACAAGACCGACGCGCTTTACTTCGACACCGCCACATACCCGGGCTACGGCCGGCTGTCGCATCGCACCCGGCGATCGATGCTGCGCAAGCTGCGCGAAGAGGGCTTGCTCGGCAAGGTCGGGCCTGACGCGAAGCGTGACGCACTCGACTTTCCCCTATGGCGCCGGTCGCTCGAAAACGAACCAGAGTGGCCCTCGAAGTTCGGCGAGGGCCGGCCTGGATGGCATATCGAGTGCTCGGTGATGGCGATGCGCTACCTCGGGCCACAGATCGACATCCACGGCGGCGGCCGCGACCTGCAGTTCAGCCATCACGAGTCGGAGCGGGCGCAATCGGAGTCGCTGACCGGCAAGAAGCCCTTCGCGCGAGCCTGGATGCACACGGGGATGGTGCGTTACGGCGGACACAAGATGAGCAAGTCGCGGGGCAACCTGGTCAAGGTCAGCCAGGCGCTGCAGCGGGCGCCGGCGGCGGCTGTGCGTCTGTATCTGGTCTCGCATCGATACGGAGGTGACTGGGAATTCACGTGGGCCGGCATGGCCCGCTACACCAAGCTGGTCGACCGCTTGCGCAGGCTCCTGGTCACGGACAGAGCGCAGGCGAAGCCCGGACGCGCGCTGATGGCCGAGTTCAACGCCGCGTTGTCCGACGACCTCGATACGCCGCGCGCCGTTCGTGCTCTCCGCGCTGCGCTCGCTGCGAAAGACGCGGCCGCGGCGCGGGCGATGCTCGGGATCCTGGCCGGGACCGCCTCGCTGACCTAGCGGCCTCTAGGCGACCTCGAGCGGGGAGCCGCAGTTCGGGCACTCCATGTTCCGGTCGAGCTGGACCATGGTCTCGCAGACGGGGCAGAGGACGTCAGCTAGCGGCGCAGCCGCCGCTTCGTCCTCCCGCGCCTCTGCTTCGAGCTCGGCCGGCACCTCGGCCAGGTCGATCGCGGGCGCTCCGCAGCTCAGGCAGACGTAGCCGGGCTGCGTGACCCGGTAGTCCTGGAACTCGCCGCCGGCGTCGACCTCGACCTCGGTGAACAGGGCCCGGAAGAGCTGGCTGCCGCATTTGCTGGAGCAGATGAGAAGCATCGCCGCTCCAAATCTACGCAAGCCTCCGCCGAAGCGTGGCGGTGCCCGCGGCGATGAAGAGGATTACGAAGCCGGCGACGACAGCGAGATCGAGCTGCAGCGAATACCAGCTCAGGTCGGCGCCCTTGACCATGATGTCGCGCATGCCGTTGACGGCGTACGTCAGGGGCAGCACGTCGGACAGCCACTGGAGGGCGGTCGGCTCGGTCGAGACGGGGAAGATGACGCCCGAGAGGAGGACCTGCGGGACGATCGCCAGCGGGATGAACTGCACGGCCTGGAACTCGGAGCGCGCGAACATGCTGAGAAAGATCCCGAGGTTGACGGCGGCGATCGCCATCAAGGCCTCCATGCCGAAGATCAACAGCACATTGCCCTGGTTGTGGATGCGCAGGACCGCCAGCGCGAAGGCCAGCACCTCGACCGACTGGATCACGGCGAGGACTGTGAACCCCAGCATGTAGCCGACCACGATCTCGCCGCGTCGCAGCGGGCTCGCCATCAGTCGTTCGAGCGTGCCCTGCGTGCGCTCGTTGAGAAACGAAACGATGGTGATCACGAAAACCAGGAAGAAGACGATGAGACCGATGAACGCCGCACCGAAATAATCCAGCGTGTCGTAGTTCGGACCGCCGTAAAGGTGGTCGATCTTCAGCGAGAAATTCACGCTGCGGCCCGCGACGAGCGTGGCGGTGGCGATGGTCGCCTGCTGGAGCGCTTGCACCACCGGCGCATCCTCTCCGGGCTGCGATCCCTCGACGTGCACCTCCAGCGCCACGCTGCCTGTCGCGGCCGTGGCGCTGAAGTCGGCCGGAATGACGATGTAGGCGGTCAACGAACCGTCACGCAGCTTCGCGTCGCCGTCGCCGGCGCTGATGTCCGTAGCCGAGATCCGCGGTGAATGGTGAAGGCTGCTCGCGACGATTGCACCGAGCTGACCCGTGTCTTCGTTCGCGATGCCAACGGCCGGCGCGGAGCTCGAGCCGCGCATGAGGTAGCCGAGCAGGCCGAGGATCACGATCGGCGCGACGAACAGCAGCGCCAGCGTGCGCCGGTCGCGACGGAATCCCTGGAGCAATCGTCTCGTGATGGCCGCGATGCGGTGGCCGCTCATGAGTCTGTTTTCCTACCGGCGAGGGCAAGGAAAGCTTCTTCGAGGTTCTGGCTGCCACCCATCGTCCGAATCTCCGCCGGCGTCCCTTCCGCGAGAAGCCTGCCGTACTGGATGAGGCCCAATCGCTTACAGCGGTCGGCCTCGTCCATCACGTGGCTGGAGACGATCATCGTCGTGCCGTTGGCGGCCATCTGCCGAAACGACTCCCAGAACTGGACGCGCAGCTGAGGGTCGACGCCGACCGTCGGCTCGTCCAGCAGCAGCAGCTCCGGGCGGTGCACGAGCGCGCACGCGAGCGAGCACCGCTGGCGCATCCCGCCGCTGAGCGTCTGCACCACTGAGGTTCGCCGGTCGTAGAGCTGCACCAGCTGGAGCGCTTCCTTGACGCCGTCCTCTGCGCCGTTGATCGCGGCGAAGAAGCGCACGTTCTCCTCTACCGACAGAGCGGGATACAGGGCCGCCTGCTGGGTCATGTAGCCGATGTGCCTGAGCACACCGACCTGCGGCATGCGTTGCCCGAGCACGTTGACCGTTCCAGACTGCGCCTCGAGCAGTCCGCAGATGAGACGGATCAAGGTCGTCTTGCCCGCACCGTTGGGGCCGAGCAACCCGTATATCTCTCCCTTTGGTACGCGCAGG
>DATKFA010000053.1:0-6410 GCA_035511715.1 Candidatus Acidiferrum sp.
CTCCGCCCCGCATGCCGCCGTACGCGCAGTTGATGATCCCCGTTTGCTTGTCCGTGCCGGTGAAGTCGAAGGTCAGATGATCGTCCTGCTTCGTCATCTGGACGGTGATCTTGTAGACTCCGCGGTCACCGGTGAAGGCCTGGTCCTGATACCCGGTGGCGTGCCAGGACCCGTCCGGAAGTGCGCGCAGCTTGTCCCGAAGACGCGATTCCGCGTCGGACATCATGCGCTTCATCACGGCCTTGACCGTGTCCGCCCCGTACTGCTCGATGACCGCCAGCAGCCGCGAGCGGCCGACCGTGTTCGCGCCGACCTTGGCTCGCAGGTCCAGCCCGACGAGCAGCGGAACCCGGGAGCGGCGCACCCACAGGTCGGCGATGTCCTCCTGGAGTTCGAAGCCGCGCACCACCTTGACGGGCGGGGTGGGCACGGGCTCGGAGAACACATCCTGCGCGGCGGGGTCGAACGAGCCGAGCCCGACGCCGCCGAGGTCCGGCTCGTGGCACACCGCACTCGTCCAGGCGAACAACTTTCCGTCGTGGAAGATCGGCTGGAAGACGATGACGTCGCTCTGGTGCAGGCCCCCGCCGATCCACGGGTCGTTGCAGAGGAACATGTCACCCTCGCGAACTTCGCGGTTCTTCAGCACCCAGTAGATCGCCAGGTCGACGGCGCCGACGAGCATCGTGTTGTAGAGGCCGACCTGGACCTCCTGCCCCAGCTCGTCGCTGATCGCGAAGTCGAAATCGTTGGCGTCGGTGACGATCGTCGAGCCCGACATGCGCTTCAGCGCCTCGCCCATCTCGTCGGTGACGGACCACAGCTGGTGGCGCACCACCTCGTAGGTCAGCGGGTCAAGCGCCTCCGACGCCTCCGGCGGCGTCGTGTGCACCGCCAGCGACTTCGGCAGCTCTCTCGGGAAATCCGCGGGGTTGATCGGACGGCTCGTGTAGCGCTCGGAGCCGAGAATCTGCATTGCCATGTGGAGTCTCCTACTCGACGATCAGGTTGAGATTTCCAAGGTGGTCGACCGTGGCGGCCGTGCCGCGCGGCACGACCACCGTTGTGGTGGGCACCTCGACGATCGCCGGTCCCTCGAATACATGGCCGCCTCGCAGCCGGCGGTAGTCATAGACAGCCGTCGATTCATAGCCGAGCGCACCACTCACGCACACGCTGCGACTTTCGACCAGCGCGTCCGAGGCGTCAGCGGACACCGCGGCCTTTATCTCGGGCAACGTCGGCGAGAACGGGAATACGCCGGTCGCACGGACCCGGTAGGTGATGGCCTGGATGCCGGCGCCGCGGAAGCCGGTGCCCTCGCCGTAGAGTGCGGCGTAGCGGCGTTCGAAGCTATCCACGACGGCCGACAATCCCTCTTCGGTCAACGTGCCGTTGGGCACGGGCGTGGCAATCTCGGCGAGCTGGGCGGTGAATCGCATGTCGATCTCTCGGTCGATGACGATTTCCGCGAACTTGAGACCCTGCCGTTCCAGCGCCTCGAGTACCTGCGTCTCCAGCCGGAGCAGGTTCCGCTCGACGCGGCCCGGTTCGAGCGGAACCGCCGACGGGTCGGACAGTTCGGCCGCCAGCACGACATTGGAGGCGGCGAGGCCGAATGCGGAGAATGCCGAAGCGACCTGGCCCAGGGGGACGACGACGTTGCGCACGCCGACCTCGGCGGCGTAGCCGGCACAGTGGGCGGGCCCTGCGCCGCCAAAGGCGTAGAGGATGAACTCCCGCGGATCGTGCCCCGCCTCGACGACTGTCTTGCGGAGCAGGTCACCGGTCTGCGCGTTCTGTACCGCATAGATTGCCGCAGCGGCGTCCTCGACCGACATGCCCAGCGGATCGGCGATGTTGACCCGGATCGCTTCTCTGGCCAGCCCCATGTCCAGCCGCTTCTTGCCGCCAAGCAGGCCGCGTCGGGGCAAGATGCCGAGAACCAGGTTGGCGTCGGTGTTCGTCGGCTCGGTGCCGCCCTGGCCATAACAAGCCGGGCCCGGCACGGCGCCGGCGCTGCGCGGCCCGACCTGGAGGTTACCTCCGGCGTCCAGCCAGGCGATCGCTCCACCACCGGAGCCGATGGCGTGCACCTGCAGCGTGGGCACGTTGATCGGGTGATGATTGATCACCGTCGTGGTCGAGCGCACCGGCTCGCCGTCAACGACCATGCCGACCAGGAAGGTCGTGCCGCCGACGTCGGTCGCGATGATGTTGCGATGCCCGAGCTGCTTGCCAAGCGACACCGCACCCACAACACCGCCCGTCAGGACGGACCCGACGGTCGTGATCGCAGTGGCCGGTGCCTCCGCTGCGGCCACCGCCCCGCCGTTGCTCTGCATGACCAGCAACGGTCCGGCGAGCTGCCAGCGGCGCAACTCGGCCTCGAGGGTGCCGAGGTAGTCGCGCAGGCCCGGGCCGATCTGGGCGCTCATGATGGTAGTCGCGCTGCGCGAGAATTCGCGGATGCGCGGGCTCACCTCGCTCGACAGCGAGACGAACACGTCCGGTGCGATCTCGTGGATCAGCTCGCGCAGGCGCCGCTCGTGCGCGGGGTTGCGGAACGACCACAACAGGGACACCGCTATCGCGCTGACCCCGTCGTCTACAAGCTGGTGGATTGCCGTCCGCGCCTGCGCCTCGTCCAGCTTCACGATCACGTTGCCGTCACGGTCCATCCGCTCCACCACCTCGAGCGCGTGTCGCTTCGGCAGCAGCGCGTGACGCTTGTCTTGGCGCAGGACGTCTTGCAACTCCTCGGGCGACCGCCCGACGTAGCGACCCTCCACGTTCATGATGTAAATGGAGTCGCGGTGCCCGATGGTGGTCAGGAAACCGACCGGCGGCACGTTACCGGTCACCAGCGCATTCATCGACGATGTCGTGCCGTGTGCGATGTGCTGGGTCTTGGCCAGCATCTCCTCGACCGTCTCACCGATCTGCTCAGCGAGGACCGCGAGGACGTCCATCACGCCCAGGGAGTAGTCGGGCGGTGTCGAGGGAGCCTTGCCCGCGACTACCGCGCCATCGTCGTCATGCAGCACGCCGTCGGTGAATGTCCCGCCGACGTCCACTCCGATCACGTAGGACATTCGCGGCCTCCTGCCTGACTTGGGCTCTGCCTTCAAGCCCGATGCTCTGACGTCTGCGTCGATTATTTGACGTCATGGGAATCTCTGTCAAGAGTAACGATCGCGAGACTCGTCTACTATCACGTCAAATATTTGACATGTACGCAACCGCGTGGCGTACAGTGTTCAAGGGAAGTGCCGACCCAAGGAGGAGCACATGCACGCTGGTGATCGGTGGGGCGAACGCCTGCCGCCCTTCCCGGAGGATGCGACCCGGAGGTACCAGGCAGCCGGAAAGTGGGAGAACCGCACGATCGCCGAACAGCTGCGTGGCATGGCTCAACGCTTCCCCGACCGTGAAGCTGTCGTCGCTCTCGACGGGCGGGCCTCGTACGCCGAGCTGGACGCGCGAACCGACCAGATCGCGGTGGGTCTGCGCGAGATGGGGCTCCGACCGGGCGACCCGGTTCTGTTCCAGGTGAACAACCGGCTGGGCTCAATCCTTGCGTGGTACGGCGTGCTCAAGGCCGGGCTGGTGCCTGTGGCCACACTCGCGCAGCATCGGCGGCACGAGATCGATCAGGTCAGCCGCCGTACCGAGGCGGTCGCCCATCTGGTTGACGCGACGCCCGGCGCGAAGTTTGACCTGCTCGCTTTCGCTGCCGAGTGCGAGGCTGGACATACCAGTCTGCGTCACGTGCTCAGCATTGGCGGTGCGCAACCCAGATCCGGCAGTACCCGGTTGGAGGACCTGGCGGCCGACGTCGAACCCGAGAGGGCGCGAGAGATCGTGCAGGCTATTCAGGACGACCTCGACCCTACCGACGTCGCGGTGTTCCAGCTCTCCGGCGGCACAACGGACATTCCCAAGGTGATCCCGCGCAGGCACGCCGAGTACTGGTACAACTCGCACGCGTACGCGCTGGGCTTCGGTCTGAGCGGGCGCAGTCGGGTCGCTCACATCTTGCCGGTCATCCACAACGCGGGCATCGTGTGCGGCGTGCACGCCGCGCACAGTGTCGGCGCTACTTTGCTGCTCGGCACACCGGACGTCGCGGAGACATTTCCGTTCCTGGCGGCCGAGCAGGTCACCCACATCCTCGTCGGGCACGCTCACTTCCGGGCCATCGGCGAGGGAGGCATCGCGGCCCTGTCTGGTTCGTTGCAGAAAATTCTGCTCTCCGGGGCTAAGGTGCCGCTTGATCTGTTCAATGAAATTGAGCATCACGGGGTCTGGAGCGGCCAGAACTTCGGCATGGGAGAAGGCTTCTTCGCACTGACCCCGCCGGACGCGCCGCGCGATGCTCGGCTGTTGTCGGTCGGTACCCCATTGTCCGAGCTAGATAAGTTCCGAATTCTCGAGCCGGGCACCGAGCAGGATCTTCCCGACGGCACCACGGGGGAGCTGTGTTGCCGCGGACCGTACACAATCCCTGGCTACCTCGACTCCGCCCAGCACAACGCCATCGCGTTCACCTCGGACGGCTTCTACCGCACGGGCGACCTAGCGTCCGTGCTCACCTTTGACGGCAAGCGCTACCTTTCCATCGATGGCCGGCTGAAGGACGTCATCAGCCGCGGCGGCGAGAAGGTCAACGCCGAGGAGGTCGAGGGCCTACTGAGCAGGCATCCGGCGATCGCGGAGGCAGCGGTTGTGGCGATGCCGGATGCACGGCTCGGAGAACGAGCCTGTGCTTTTGTGGTCGCGCGGGGCGAGGCGGTCACGCTCGATGACATCCGCGAGCATCTGGCCGCCCTGGGAGTTGCCAAGTTCAAGTGGCCTGAGCGTATCGAATGGGTATCCCGGCTCCCGCGGTCGAACCTGGGAAAGGTCGACAAGCGTTCTCTACGCGAACGGGCGGCGCTGCTCGTTTCCGCAGATCTAGCTGGCGCAGTCGAACCCTGACGTAAGAACCGAGGTCTTATATGGCGCTTCACCGGATCGGGCTCATTGTGCCGAGCTCGAACATCACGGTCGAGACGGAACTGCCGGCACTGCTGCACAGGCACCCGTCGGCCGACTTCTCGTTCCACTCCGCCAGGATGCGGATGCACACCGTCTCCGCCGCGCAGCTTGCGAGCATGAATGCTCAGCGCGAGCGCTGCACGATGGAGATCGCAGACGCGTCACCGGATGTCATCCTGTACGCGTGCCTGGTCGCGGTGATGGTCGGCGGGCCAGGCGAGCACAGACGAGTCGAGGGCGCTGTCGCCGAGCAGCTGGCAGCCGGCGGGTCGGCGGCCCTAATCCGGTCCAGCGCTGGCGCTCTTGTCCAGGCGCTGCGCGCAATCGATGCCGATCGGATCGCGATTGTCACCCCGTATATGCGGCCGCTTGCCGAGCAAGTCGTCGGATATCTGGAGTCGGAAGAATTCGAGCTGGCCGACTGGCGTGCTCTCGAGGTCGCCGACAACGCCGAGGTCGGCTGCATCCCAGGCGAACGGGTACTCGAGGCGGCTCGCTCGCTCGACCTCGCCGGCGTCGACGCCCTGGTGATATCCGCGTGCGTACAGATGCCCTCGCTCGACCTGATCGATCCCGCCGAAGAGGAATTCGGCATCCCGGTTCTGTCGGCCGCGACCGCGGGCGCCTACAGCATCTTGCGGAGCCTGACCCTGCCTGTGGCGATCCCCGGAGCGGGGAGCCTGCTGCGCGCGGACACCGTGCCCGCCGCTGCCTGAGGAGGAATCATGTCGCAACTCGCTCACACCGTTCGAGGCGTCGACCACGTCGCCTTTCCCACCTTCGACCCGGCGGGAACCGTCGCGTTCTACCGCGACGTCCTCGGCTTCCCCGTCGCGCACTCGATCTGCGCTGCCGGGTGGGGCCCGGAAAAGCACCCGGACTTCATCCATTTCTTTTTCGACATCGGCAACAACGACCGGCTGGCCTTCTTCTACTACTTCGGCTACAAGCCGCCGCAGCGCGGAGTCAAAGGGGACGTGTACGCGCGATTCGACGACGATATTCCCGACTTCTTCGTGAAGTCGCGCCATCTCGCCATCCATGTCGACAGCGAGGCGGACCTGCTGGAGTATCGCCGCAGGCTCGACAGCAGCCAGTGGCCGGTCGAACTCCAGGTCCTGCACGAGACGATCGAGTCGATCTACACCCATGACCCGAACGGGTACTTCGTCGAGATCACCAGGGCGCTCCGGCCGGTCACCACGCAGGAGGATCTGGACGCGAACCTCACCGTCGACGCACTCGTGGACGTCGTGCAGGGACCCGACGTGAGCATGGCGGCCCTACTGGCGCGCAAGGCCGAGCTCATCGTCGAGCGGGCGGCGGATTGGGAGATGGCACGACGATGACGCAACTATTCATGCTCGACG
>DATKFA010000054.1:0-4814 GCA_035511715.1 Candidatus Acidiferrum sp.
GGAGTATACCCAGCGCTCGAGAGGTCTAAGCGGCGGCGGTCTTCTTGCTCTTGGCCGTGCCCTGCGTGCGCCCGGCGACGCCCTTGGGCCCTGGGCACTTGGGGTAGTCAGAGCATGACTTGAACAGCCCGAACCGTCCGCGCCGCTCGACCAGGGGCTTGCCGCAGATCGGGCAGGGCTCGTCCAGAACCTTTGGACCCTGGCGCGGCTTGCCGTCCTTGCCGATGTTGGCCCGGTAATTGCAGTCCGGGTAGCGGGAGCAGGCGACGAACGGCCCGTAGCGTCCGGTGCGCTCGACCAGCTGCCCCTCCTCGCACTGCGGGCACTTCTCGCCCGTTGGCTTCGCCTCCGACTGCGCCGGATCGCGCTTGATGTACTTGCACTCGGGGTAGCCGGAGCACCCGATGAACTCGCCGTACCGGCCCGTCCGGACCTGGAGCGGCCGGCCGCATGTGGGGCACGGCTCCTCGAGCAGCTTCGGCTGTGGCGCCTCGCCGTCGGCCGTCAGGGCGCGGCGGAACTTGCACTTCGGGTACCGCGAGCAGCCCATGAAGGGTCCGAACCGGCTGGCCTTGCGCACCAGGTGTCCTTCGTGGCAGAGCGGACACTCCTCGTCGGTGTCGGCCGGCGTCGCCTCCTCGGCGGCGTCGAGCATCTGCTGGAGCGGTCCGTAGAAATCGCGGACGACCGGCACCCACTCCTGCGTCCCGCTCTCCACCTGGTCCAGACGCTTCTCGAGGTTGGAGGTGTACTCGTCGTCGGAGATCGGCTTGAAGTGGTCGACCATCAACCCGTTGACCACCTCACCCACCCTCGTCGGGTGCAGGCGGCGGTCTTTGATCTCGACGTAGCCGTGCTCCCTGGTGATCGTCTGCACCGTCGGCGCGTAGGTCGACGGCCGTCCGATGCCGCGCTGCTCCAGCTCCTTGATCAACGTCGCCTCGGAGTACCTGGGCGGCGGCTGGCTGAAGTGCTGCTCCGGCTTCACGCCATGGAAGTCGAGCGGCTCGCCCTGCGCGAGCTGCGGCAGCTCGTTCTCGCCATTTTCGTCGCGTCCCCAGATCTTGTAGAAGCCGTCGAAGGTGAGGACGGAGCCGTTGGCCCTGAAGACGTAGTCGCCTCCCTCGATCTCCGCCTGCGTCTGGTCGTAGACCGCGGGCGCCATCCGGCTCGCGACGAAGCGCCGCCAGATGAGGTCGTACAGCCTGTACTGATCCGGCGTCAGGTGCTCGCGGATCGAGTCCGGCGTGCGGTTGACCTCGGTCGGGCGGATGGCCTCGTGCGCGTCCTGCGCTCCTGGAACCGCCTTCGCGGCGCGCGCCGACCCGAGGTACTTCTCGCCGTGCTCGCCCTTGATCCAGCCCTTGACCCTCGCATCGGCGTCGCCCGAGATGCGCGTCGAGTCGGTGCGCATATAGGTGATGAGACCGGTCGCCCCTTCGGCGCCAAGCTCGACTCCTTCATACAGCTGCTGCGCAATCCGCATCGCGATATGCGGGCGCATGCGCAGGCGGCTTGAGGCGTCCTGCTGAAGCGTCGAGGTGATGTAGGGAGGGTTCGAGCTCTTGGTCCGGCGCTTCTGCTCGACGCCGATGACCTGGTAGCTGGCGCCTTCGAGCCTGCGCAGGATCTCCTGCGCCTCGGCCTCGTTGTGGACCTCGAGCTTTTCCTCGCCACCGTCTTTGCGGCGGTTGAGGCGTGCGAGGAAGTGCTGGTCGGCCCCGGTCTTGGAAAGCTCGGCGTCGACGGTCCAAGTCTCGACGGGGACGAACTTGCGGATCTCGTCCTCGCGGTCGACGACCAGGCGCAGCGCCACCGAGGACACCCGCCCGGCGCCGATCCCCTTCTGGACCTTGCTCCAGAGGAATGGGCTCAGGCGGAAGCCGACCAGGCGGTCGACCACCCGGCGCGCCTGCTGGGCGTTCACCAGCCGCATGTCGATCTGGCGAGGAGCCTCGAGCGCCTTGCGGACCGCTTCCGACGTGATCTCGTGGAACTCGATGCGCTTGGGGTCGCGGAGCTTCAGCACCTCGGCGAGGTGCCACGCGATCGCCTCGCCCTCGCGGTCCGGGTCGGAGGCCAGGATGACTTCCTGGTCGTTCTTCGCCGCCGAGCGGAGCTCGTTGATTGTCTTGCGCCGGCTCTCCACGACCTCGTAATGAGGCTTGAAGCCGTCGTCGACCTCGACCCCCATCTCCTTTTCGGGAAGGTCGCGGACGTGGCCCATCGAGGCCCGGACGTCGAAACGGTCACCCAAAAACCGCTTCAGCGTCTTGGCCTTGGCGGGCGACTCGACGATGATCAATCCTTCTGGCACAGCTTCCTCTTTATTCCCAATCCGGGACGTTTGTTCCCCGCCGGGCGTCCGAGGCGGGCATCCTACGCCCGTTCTTTGCCGCGGCGCAACGCCCTTACATACCCACCCTGGTGCCTTCTAACCACGCCGTCGAGCTCCATGGCGGTGAGCCGGCCGAGCACTTCGGCGAGTGGAAGCTGCAGCTTCCGGGCTATCTCGGCCGCGTTCAAAGCCAGCACGTCCGAGAGGTGGGAAAGGATGCCGTCCCGCTGGGCCGGGAGCCTGATTCCGAGGCGGCTCGGGGTCTTCAGGGGGTCGTCCAGCACCTCGCCGCTCAGGTTGAGAACGGCCAGCACGTCGCGGGCGTTCTGGACCAGCCCGGAGCCATCGCGCAGGAGCCCGTGGGTACCGACTGACTGGGGCGAGAAGACGCTGCCAGGGACCGCCATTACCTCTTTATGTAGGTCGAGCGCGGCCTCTGCCGTGATCAGGGCACCAGACCCCTCGGCGGCCTCCACGACCACTACGACGTCGGACAGCGCGGCCATCGTGTAGTTGCGCGCGGGGAAGTTGTGCCGCCGGGGGGCCGTGCCGTCGGGGAACTGACTGACGAGCGCACCACCGCCGGCGAGGATCGCCTCAGCCAGGGCCGTGTGGGCAGCGGGGTAGATGACGTCGACGCCAGTGCCCATGACCGCGACTGTTACGCCACTCGCATTGAGCGCTCCCCGGTGGGCGGCGGCGTCGATCCCGAGCGCGAGTCCGCTGACGATCACGACTCCCGCGCGTGCGAGCTCCAGCGCCAGCTCCTCGGCGACGGCCTCGCCGTAGGGCGTGGGCCGGCGGGAGCCGACGATGGCCGCCCTAGGTCCTTCGGGGAGGGGCCACCGACCCCGGGTCCGGAGGTCAGGCGGCGACATCCTGGAGCCGGAACCCGAGGGCTTCGAGGACATGTTGCTCTTCGATCGCGATCGATCCATCGATGTCCGCCGCTGTTCGCGCCACCCGCCAGGCGCGGTGAAAACCACGTGCGGTCAGCCCGCGTTGTGCGCCCCAACGCTCGAGAGTGCGGCGCGACGCGGGCGAGAGGCAGGCGAGCTGCCGCAGGCGCGCGGGTCTCAGCTGCGCGTTGAGACAACCCTGCCTGTCCAGCTGTCTCTGTCGTGCGAGCACAACCCTCGCCCGCACGACCTCCGACGGTTCGCCTCGCGGCTCGCTGGCAAGGCTCTCCAGCGGCACCCGACGCACGGTCACCTGCAGGTCGATGCGATCGAGCAGCGGTCCTGAGAGCCGGCGCTGGTAGGTGTCGACGGCGGCCGGCGTGCAGCGGCATCCTCGCAGCCCGTCGCCCGCCCAACCACACGGGCATGGATTGGTCGCCGCTATGAGCGTGAACCGACAGGGGTATGCGACCGATCCGCCGGCGCGCGTGATGCCCACGCGGCCGGCCTCGAGCGGCTGGCGCAGCGCCTGCAGCACGGGCGTCTGAAACTCGGCCAGCTCGTCCAGGAAGAGCACGCCGTGGTGCGCCCGGCTGATCTCTCCCGGCAGAGCGAGGCCCGAGCCTCCGCCGATCAGGCCCGCCATCGACACGCCGTGATGCGGCGCACGAAACGGCCGCGTCCAATCCAGCGGACCGTCCCGCGGCAGCTCACCCAGCAGGCTGCGCACCTGCGCAACCTCGAGCGCCTCATGGAGCTCAAGCGGAGGCAGGATTCCGGCCAGAGAGCGCGCCAGCATCGTCTTGCCTGCTCCCGGCGGACCGCTGAGGAGCAGGTGATGTCCGCCCGCCGCCGCAACCTCCAGCGCGCGTCTTGCCTCCTCCTGGCCGTGGATCTCGCCCAGGTCGTGCTCGCCGCCGCCCGCTGCGACCGGTGAGTCGTGACGGGCGACGGCCGGCGCGATCGGTTCAACGCCAAGCAGGTGATCGACGACGGCGGCCAGCGAAGCGCACGGGACCACCTCCACCCCATCAACAAGAGCCGCCTCGGCCGCGTCTCCGGCCGGGACGAAGAGCCGCTCGTAACCCATCCGCTTCAGGCCGAGGGCGGCCACCAGCACGCCGTCGACGTGGCGGACCGACCCATCGAGAGCGAGCTCGCCCAGGAATGCGGAGCGTGGGGGTGGAGCCTTGCCGGCTCGCGCGAGCGCGATCGCGACCGCGATAGGCAGATCGAGCGCGGTCCCTTCCTTACGCATCTCGGCCGGCGCGAGGTTCACGGTGAGGCGAGTCTTCGGGAATTCGAGCTGACTGTTGCGGATCGCCGAACGCACGCGCTCGCGCGCCTCTTTCACGGTCGTGGTTGCAAGTCCGACCAGCACGAACGCGACCGCGCCGCGACCGATGTCCGCCTCGACGTGCACGGCTCGCACCTCGAGGCCCGCGAGCACACACGAATCGACACTTCCGAGCACGCGATGAAGTTATTGAGCGCGGGCCGAGAAATCAGCCCAGGTTGTTAAGGGTCAGGAAAATGTTCAACCGCCCCGAGCGGCACGTTTGGACCCAAACGTCCCA
>DATKFA010000055.1:0-3838 GCA_035511715.1 Candidatus Acidiferrum sp.
GTTCAGCTGGGTGATCCTTTCGACCAGCTACTCAGACTCAGGCAAGGGCAAAGCCGTCGTCTACCTCTTCAAGTGGCTGGTCACGAGCGGCCAGTCCGATGGCAGTGACCTGCAGTACGCGCCGCTTCCGTCGGCCGTGCAGCAGCTGGCGCTGACCAACCTCAGGCTCATCAAGGCCAACGGCACCGCGATCCTCGGCTAGTCCTGGCGCTTCCCGGCGAGGAGCGGCGTGGGTTCGAGCCCCGCGCCGCTCTTCTCTTTTTCTAGAGCGGACGGCGCCTCGGGACTCCAGGCCGGCGCGGGTACCGGACCGGCGTCACCGCCACCTTGCGCACGACGACCACGGTACCTTCGGCTCTCGCCCCTGACTGAGCCGCCGCGACCGCGTCGAGTGATCCGCCGAGAAGCTCGATGGCGTGGGTCGCACCAAAGACGTCCTCCGTCTCGGTCTTCTGTGCGAGCAGGCGTCCACCCACGCGGACCAGGGGAAGGCACAGCTCGGCCAGCACCGGCATGGCGGCCAGCGCGCGAGCGACGGCAACGTCAAAGCTCTCGCGATAGCGCGGGTCTCGGCCCACCTCCTCCGCCGGCCGTCCGACGACCTCGACGTCGGTCAGCACCAGACGCGCGGCCGCCTGGATGAGAAAGGCGGCCTTGCTCTGGTCCGCCTCGATGAGCGTCACGTGCAGGTCGGGCCGGGCAAGCTTGAGGGCCAATCCCGGCAGCCCGCCGCCGGAGCCGACGTCTGCGAGTCGCCTCGCGTCGGCGAGGAAGTCCAGCAGGACCAGGGAGTCGTCGATCAGCTCGGCCGCCGGCGCCGACACCAGCCCCGGCCAGGCCTCGATCATCCGTGCGAGTTCGGCCAGCTTAGAATCACTCATCGAGATGCCCATCTACGAGTATCGGTGCGAGAGCTGCGCCGGAAAGTTCGAGGTTCTGACCGGCTTCGCCGAGCGCGACAAGGCGCAGGTGTGTCCCGCGTGCGAGTCGACGAAGACGAGGGTCCAGGTCTCGAGCTTCGCCTTCGCCAGCGGCGGTGACACCTCGTCGTTCTCTGACTTCTCGAGCGAATCGAGCGGCGGAGGGGGCGGGTGCGCTTGCGGTGGCGCGTGCTCCTGCGGATCGCCCAACTAAAGCTGGTCTAACTTGCTGTTCCCGGTCACGTACCGGGTCAACGCTGCCGGCCATATGGAGGTAGGTGGCTGCGACCTCGTCGACCTCGCCCACCGCCATGGCACACCCCTGTACGTCTATGACGAGGCCACGGTGCGCCAGCGCGCCTCCGAGTACGTGGCCGCGATGGGCGGTGCGGGCCAGGTCCTCTACTCCGCCAAAGCGTTCGCGTCTCCGCAGTTCCTGCGTGTCGTGGCCGAGGAAGGTCTCGGCCTGGACGTCGTGTCGGCCGGGGAGCTTTACCTTGCCCTGAAGTCGGGTTTTCCGCCCGACCGGATCCACTTCCTCGGCAACAACAAGAGCGCCGAGGACCTGCGCGCGGCGTACGACGCCAGGACGACGATCGTGATCGACGGCGCCTACGAGTTCGAGCTGCTGCGCGACGTCGTGCCCGAAGGCGAGCGGGCGCAGGTGATGCTTCGTCTGTCGCCTGGAGTCAAACCCGATACTCACGACCACATCTCCACCGGGCAGCTCGACTCCAAGTTTGGTTTTTCGATCGAATCAGGCGCCGCGCGCACGGCGGTGGAGGTTGCGCTGCAGCATCCTCGCCTGCGGCTGGTCGGGCTTCACTCGCACATCGGGTCGCAGATCTTCGCCCTCCGGGCATACGAAGAGGCGATGGAGATCATGCTGGACCTGCTGGTGGAGCTTCGCGACGAGCTCGACTTCCAGCCGCGAAAGCTTGGCGCCGGCGGTGGGCTCGGCATCGCCTACACGCAGAACGACGACCCGCCGACGCCGCGTCATTTCGTGGAGACGGTCCGTCACTCGCTCGATGCCGGTTGTGCGCGGCGATCGCTGAACGTGCCGGAGCTGGTAGTCGAACCGGGCCGCTCCATCGCCGGGCCTGCCGGCATCGCCCTCTATACCGTCGGGTCGATCAAGGACATTCCCGGCGTGCGCCGCTACGTCGCGGTCGACGGTGGCATGGGAGACAACATCCGCCCGAAGCTCTACGGCGCGCGCTACGAAGCCTTTCTTGCCTCCGACCCCGACCACTCAAACGACGGCAGGGTGACGATCGCGGGCAAGTACTGCGAGTCGACCGACATCCTGATCTCCGACATCGAGATGCCTCCTTTGCGGCCAGGCGACGTCATCGCGGTGCCGGCGGCCGGCGCGTACTGCCTCGCGATGGCTAGCAACTACAACGGCATGCCGCGGCCGGAGGTGCTCATGCTCCGCGACGGCGAGGCGCGGGTCATGCGCCGGCGCGAGACGCTCGAGGACCTGGTCGCGGCGGAGGTGTTCTAGAGCTCTAGACGACGTTGATCGTCGCGTACGCGCAACCGCCGACGTAGCAGGCTCGGATCGCGGCCGCGCCGGCCCTGGCGCTGGACGGGATCCTGACTGTCGCGAGGAATCGCCCGCTGCTGACGGGAGTCGTGCCGAGCCCCACCACATTGGTGCCCTGGACGAAGTAGATGGCTGCGGACGTGCCCGGGAAGTACCTTCCGCCGACGGACTCGCTGTCGCCGGCTTTGACGGACGACGTCAGCACCTCGACAAGCGGCGCGGGCGTCGGTGACGCAGACGGCGTTGCTGACCGAGTTGGCGAAGGCGACGCTGAGGGGCTCGGGGTCGCGAGAGACGCCATCACGTGGAGGACGTGGTCCGCGTGGCATGTGCCGGCCCAGCAGACCTTGACCAGGTGGTCGCCGGGCTCGAGGTAGCGCGGTACGTCGAGGGTGATCGAGACGTTGCCGTTCGCATCGGCACGAAACGGCACGATGCGCTCCACGCTCCAGAGCTGGATCTCTCCCACCTGGTTGGGTGGAACGTGGCTCGCGGTGACCACGACGCTGGTGCCGACCACGACCGTGTTCGGGGAGACCGAGACGGTTGCGGGCTGGTTCAGGATCGACCACGCGATCACGCCTCCTGCCACGAGGACAAGTACCAGGCCGAGCGCGATCAGGGCGAGGGATCGCCGCCTGCGTGGCTTGGGCGGCGGGCTGCCCGGAGGCGGAGAGGGATAGGCCGTCGCCATCGTCGCAAGCTCGCGCTCGGCCTCCTCGGTCGCGATCTGCTCGGCAACCGCCGCAGCACCGACGGCGGGGCCGATGGGAACCGTCGACGAGACCTGAGGCGCCATCACCATCGTCGCGGCAACCGCCGGCGGATGGCTCGACCCGAGGGCGGAGGTCAATGCGTCCACGAATGCGCCGCACGACTCCCATCGCGCCACCGGATCCTTGGCCAGGCCGCGCATGACGACCGCGTCGACGGACCGGTTAAGGGATGGCCGGCGCGCGCTCGGGGGCACCGGGTCCCTGTGGACCTGCGCGTAGAGCAGCTCCATCAACGCCTCGCCGTCGAACGGGATGACACCGGTCAGCATCTCGTAGGCGATGGTCGCGAGGGAGTAGCGGTCCGCCGCCGGTCCGACCTTGCTTCCGGTCACCTGCTCCGGCGCCATGTACGCAGGCGTGCCGGTCGTGACGCCGGTCATGGACTTCAGCGAGGAACCCTGCAGCAGCTTCGCCAGCCCGAAGTCGGCGAGCACCGGCGCGTCATCGTCGGTCAGGAGCACGTTCGCCGGCTTGACGTCGCGGTGGACGACGCCGTGCCGGTGCGCGTAGTCGAGGCCGGCCGCGATGCCTCGCAGGTACTTGAGGGCGGTCGCGTGATCGAGCTGGCCGTGGCTCATCCGCGAGGACAG
>DATKFA010000056.1:0-4450 GCA_035511715.1 Candidatus Acidiferrum sp.
GGGCTACAGCCGAATTCGACGCAGCCACCCACGAAAAAGGAACTGGTAGCCCCACATGTCCATCGCCCGAGAAATCGAAGACATCGCCCGCGACCTGATCAAGCACCAGCACGACCACCCCCCGGTCCGTGATCTCAACCGCGAGATCGAGCGCCGCCAGACCTTCGCCGACCGCGTCGCCGGCGACTTTGCCCGGTTGGTCGGCAGCTGGGCCTTCGTCCTGGCCCAGGTCGGGATCATGGTGGTGTGGGTCGGCCTCAACGCCCTCAACCTGATCCATCCGTGGGACCGCTATCCGTTTCTGTTCCTGAACTTCGTCCTCAGCCTGGAAGCGGCGCTCTGGGTCTCGGTCGTGCTGATGGCGTTGAACCGCCTCACCGACCGCGACCGTCTCCGCGCGCAGCACGAGTTCGAGCTGAACGTCAAGTCCGAGGAAGAGCTGAAGGCGCTGATGAATCACCTCATGCATCAGGACGAGGTCCTGCTGCAGATCGTCAACCGGCTCGACCGCGGTGATCGCGAGATGAAGCGACTCGCGCGCCGCCTGGAGCAGGTGATCGAGGCGAGCACACCGCCGCCGGCGCCACGGCCCGCGGACGCCGAGCGGCCCCCGATCAGCGTCCCGGCGCCCTAGCTCCCTACGCGATAGATGACGTACTCGCCGTCGTCGTAGACCACCTTGCCGTGCGCGTCCCAGTAAGCGCGACTGGCCCCGAGCGGGATCTCTTGCGGACCGATCATCACGTAGTCGACGCCGTACCTCTTGACAAGGTCCAGCGCCGTCGGGTCACCGTCGAGGATTCGCTTGTCGTCCTCGCCCTTCTGGATGTAGTCCCCCAGGCCGTAGGTCCACAGCCAGGCGGTATAGCCCACCAGCTCGCGGCGACCCGCGAGCGTCGGAATGGGGCTGTTGTGGTCGTCGGCGACCACGAAAACGGCGTACGGGCTCGTGTTCTGTCGGGCCCACTGCGCAACCTTGAGGCCGCCGGCGTCGGTGAACTCGGCGCTGCTGACGGTGAAGTCCGAAGCGCGGTAGAGATCGAGGAAGCCTGAAAGGCAGAGCAGCACGAGAACCGCGACCGCAGCGATCGCGAGCGCGCGCCCGCGCTGCAACATTCCCGCGACCACTCCCCCGACAACAACGCTGCCGAGAAGCGCCCAGAAGACAAAGAACTTGGTGTTGTCCCAGTTCCACGGCTGCAGCACGATGACGTTGGGCACCACGAACCACAGCCACATCGGAGCGAACCAGCGCGGGAACGCGGTCGGGAACCAGCGCACCAGAAAATGGCCCGCAATCATCAGGGGCGCGAGAAGGGACGTGTTCCAGATCCAGAACCACGCAAAATCGAACGGAAACAGCCAGATGTAGCGCTGCCAGTCGGTTGGCGACAGCCAGCCCAGCTGGATGCAGTAACCGCCGATCGATGGCCCGCCGTCACAGATGCTGGTGTTTTGGGGCGGCAGCATCCACACGACGATCGGGATGCCGATCAGGAGCGCAGGAACGAAGTAGGCGATCCACTCGCGGCGGCGTTTCGCAAGCGCCCAGAAAACAGCCAGAGCGACAACGGTGCCGTACGCGTGCACGTGGTAGACCGGCATCAGGCCGGCGACGATGCCGCTGAAGGCGTAGGCGGGCCATCCAAGGTTCTCGCGAACAGCGATCCAGATGAAAACCAGGACGATCAGGGCGAGCGTGAACCCGAAAAGTGTCGAGCGTTGCGGAACGATGTAGGCAAGGACGGGGTTGAGCCACTGCAGGTCGATGTGGTTCAGCGTGTATTCATGCGGCAGGTGCCGAAGGACGGCCAGCCCGCCTGCCTGGATGTCGCTCACCAGGCGCACGAATCCGAGCCCGCCGCTCAGCAGGAACACGAACACTGCGATCACCGACGCGCCCCGCCCGCCGGTGAAACGCAGCGCGGCCAGGTAGATCACGCCCGGCAGCGCCAGGGCGAGCATCGCGCTCGTGGCAGTCAGCGCCTCGGTGAGGGAAAGACCGAGCGGGACGAGGTCCGCGGCGAAGAAATCGATCATGAAGGGGTAGCCGAGGCGATGGCCCGGATCGACCGGGTACTCGGGTGGGAAGTTGTGCCCGTAGGCGAACGAGCCGGCGAAGCTGAGGTGTGCGGCCCAATCGCCCCAGATGTTCACGTAGCCCGCGAACAGGCCGGCCGGCGTGTAGACGTAGGCCTGGTGCAGGAAGTGGACGGTCCACGCGCCGCACACGACCAGAACGACGAGGAGCGGCCAGGATGAAGGCCAGCGCCGGCGTGCGTCGGCCCAATCGCCGACGATTCGCTTGCGTCCGAGGTAAACGCCGGCAGCGCCCAAGGCCAGGCCGCCCAGCAGGCCCAACGAAACCGTCGTGGGAGTGACGTCGCGCCATAGGAGGGCTGGGACGAAGGTGGTCGCGGCCACCAGCATCGCGCCCAGGACCGCGCCGAAGACGACCCGCTCCTCGAGGTTCAGCGGCACGCCCGAGAGGTAGGTCACCCCGAAGCCCGCCGCGGCGCACGCGACGAGAAAAAGCGCTGCGCCTAGTTCCAACAGAAGATCTGGGCTTGGGCGGGCGGCAGGGTGCGACAGTTCATGAGCCACAGCTTCGGTCCCCACCACGGCGTGCCCGGACCTTCGACGTACGCCGCGTAGGAGATCGGCACGCCCGTCCAGACCGGATAGAAGTAGCCGAAGAAGAACACGGCGATCGTCAGGTGCGCGGCCACGACGAGCTGCGGCCTCGGCCGCGGCAGCGTCTGCGCAAGGTAGACCAACACGTAGGCGAGGGCGAGGACCATGAAAATCAGCCCGCCGAACATGTGGTACATGAACAGGACCCGTGTGATCGGGAACCACGGCAGGTACTGGGTGATGAAGCCGAGCAGGATCACCGCCGCGGGGAAGCTGCGGTGCTTGATGACGAAGTACGGCAGGGAAAGGACGCACGGAAGGCTCGTCCACCAGATCCACGGATTGCCGAGGTTGGACATCCGGGCGATGAGCTGCTGGCCGGTGAACGCGTCGGTTCCGAGCCCGGAGTACTCCGCGTAGTAGAGGACCGGCCGCGACAGCAGCGGCCACGACCAGGCCGGCGATCCGTAGGGATGCGTGGCCGTCAGCGTGCGGTGGTAGTTCAACGCCTGCAGCTGATACGTCCACATGTTCGCCAGGCTGTGGAACTGCCCGCGCGCGAAGAACGGATACCACGACACGATGTAGACGCCCACCGGAATGACGGCGAGCGCGATCAGCGCGACGGCGAGGTACGTCGGCCACGGCACGCTGGCGATCGTCTGCCCCCCACCCCGCCGCCATGAAAGGAACGGCCACCCGGCCGGACCGAACTCGAAGTCGAGGCTGCGGAGCACGATCCGAAGCACGAGGAAGAACACGATGCTCACCCAGGCCGCGAGCACGATCCACTTGGCCGCGATCCCGACGGCAAGGACGATTCCGAGCGCCAACAGCGACACCATCGACGAGTTGAACGACTGGCTCTGGATGTGGACGAGGAAAAGGAAATAAGCAGCGAGGATGAGGAAGATCGGGAAGATGTCGATCATCCCGATCCGCGACTGGATGAAGAACATGCCATCGAAGCAGGCGAGGGTCGCGGCGGCGATGGCAAACAGGCGGTTCGGCCACAGCCGGCGCGCGAGCAGGTACATCATCGGGATGCACAAGGTTCCGAAGATGCACGCGGCGATCCGCCAGCCGAACGTGTTGAACCCGAGGTCGATGTAGTCGCCGCTGGCGCCCTGAAAGTGAGCGCGGTACCACCCATACGTCCACATGCCGGCGCCGATGATCTCCTTGGCCAGCGGCGGCTCAGGGTCGAAGTAGTTGAACTGGCAGTGACCGGGTTGAAAATCGGCCGGCATCGAGTTGGTGCACTTCTCGATTCCCTTGACGTCGTCGTAGGCGTCGACCGGGAAGTAGATCTCGTCGAAGACCTGGCCATTGGGGGGCGATAGTGGATTGCCGTACCCGCGGTTGAAGGGGTAGGCGAGCCCGCAGATCGTCCCCTTGTCGCCCTGCGGGTCAACGGGTGTGCTCGAGACGCAGTTGGTGACGATTGGGCCCGAGTTGTCGGGGAGAAAGATGTTCGGCAGGATCGGGCTGAAGAAGCGAATCACGAACGCGACGACGGTCACGGTCAGAACCGCGACCAGGTCCCACCGGTCGAAGTACTCGTGCCGGCGGCTATTAGGGGTCCCCGCGGACTCACGCAGAAGGCTCTGAGTCCGTGGGGTACTCACCGCCTCCGTTTGCGCCGCCTGGCTCCGCCCTGGTTCTGGCCCAGCCTCACAGGCAGATGACCGCTGATCTCCCACACGACCGCGTCGGCGTCCGGCACGGGTATGGCGATGGTCTCCTCGGCCATCATCCGACCGCGAAATATGCCGAGCTTCTTCTTGACCGCGGCCAGCTCGGTTTCGTCGCCGCG
>DATKFA010000057.1:0-2584 GCA_035511715.1 Candidatus Acidiferrum sp.
TTCGGGTGCCGTCATCAATATCTCCTCTTGTATGGGGACGGTCCTTAGCCTGGGTGTGAACTTGTACGCGGCCGAAGTGAACCGGTAGGCCATCCGTTCAGGACCGTCACGTTCGATTGCGTCCGCTAGTCACGTATCGAACCGTTTTGCACGCATCTCGCGGGTTACTTATCTCCGTCCAGCAGGTAAATCGATATATATCATAACGAATAGTGGTCTACCCCACAACGGCGGCTGCTGTCCAGGTACGACACATCTTCCGATTCGGCCTCGGGGCCGATCCGTCCGACCGGTCAGTCCCGGCGGAGGGCCGCAGAGGTCGTCTGTGCCTTTAAGCCGATCAGTGCGATGTCTTGCAGGCGGCTCGGCAGGTTCCGCAGGCCGATGATGGCGGCGAGCCGACGGGGTACGGCGATGTATTGAGCATCTCGTTGCACAGCATCCGCGATCGCGCGGGCGGCGTCGGCCGGCGTGATCATCGGCAGGATCTTGCTGCGAGCCAACCGCGCAGAGACCGCGGCGATGACCGGCGACTGCCGTGCCTGCTCCATCAAGTGCGTTCCAGCGACCTCGCCCAGCGTAACCAGTGTCGCACTGACCGGGGAGTGGTTGCGCCGGAACTCACGCTGCATCACTGCGGTGTAGTGATGCAGCGCGGCTTTGCTTGCGCCGTATACGGCCAGGTCGGGAACCGCGCTCACACCTGCCAACGACGAGACGTTAACGATATGCCCACGACCGCGGCTGAACATGCCCGGAAGAACTTGACGGACCAACTCCATGGGCGCGATCGAGTTCACCATCATGAGTCGCCTGGCATCGCCGGGATCATATTCGCTGGCACCACGAACCAACGCCAGCGCGGCGTTGTTCACCAGGATGTCGACGGGACCGTGCGCGGCTTCCACCCGCCCGATGGCATCGGCGACAGCGCTTTCGTCGGCGAGATCGAGGCTGAACCAGTCACCATTGATCGACTCGGCGACAGCGCGAAGCCGCGCGGCGTCGCGGCCCAACACCGTGACTGCCGCACCCCGCCGGGAAAACTCCTTGGCGATCTCAACACCAATGCCCTGCGACCCGCCGGTCACCAAGACATGCCGACCCTTAATGTGCATGGAGCCGTCACCATCCGCGTTCTGAGCGCGCCTTGGGCGCCGCCTTAACGATCACCGCCATATATTCGATATATAATCGACTTGTTTGCGGTTTGTCCAGCGGGGCGGTCGACGGTTGTCCGACCGCGACCGCAATCGGGTCTAACGGATCGCGGGTCGGCCCTGGCACTACACCGTCTCCTACCTGTCAGCGATCGGCTTCACGCCGTTCGGATGAGCAGGCCGGTGGGCGGGGCGGCCCGCGGGGGGAGCGCGAGCGGCGCGTCGCCGGGCGAGATGCGTCCGAGCACGTGCGGTCCGGTCAGCAGCGGCACCTGGTGCCAGGCGAGGAACCCGATCAGCGCCATCAGGTAGGCCTCCTTGGCCTTTGCGGGCAGGCCGCGCTCATCGCTGACCGTGAGCGGGAGGCGGCGCTCGAGCGCGGTGAGCAGCGCCGGGTTGCGGACGCCGCCTCCGGACACGACGACCTCGGCGGGCGCGTACGGCGCGAGCGCGTCGGCGACGGTGATCGCGGTCAGCTCCGTCAGCGTCGCCAGCAGGTGCTCGGGCGCGAGATCCGGCAGGTGGCCGAGACGGAAGTGCTCGCGGCCGGTCGACTTCGGCGGCGCGAGCGCGTAGTAGGGGTCGTCGAGCAGGCCCTGGAGGAGCGCCGCGTCCGGTGTGCCGCGGGCGGCGAGCCGGCCGTCCTCGTCGCTCGGCCGGCCGGTCGTGCGGCGCGCCGCCTCGTCGAGCAGGCAGTTGGCCGGGCCGGTGTCGAATGCGAGCGGGGCTCGGCCGCTGCGGACGATCGTCACGTTCGCTATCCCCCCGAGGTTGAGCGCCGCTCGCGTGTGCTCGCCCCGCAGCCACAGGTCGTCGAGGATCCCGGCGAGCGGGGCGCCGTGGCCGCCGGCCGCGATGTCGCGCGCGCGGACGTCGGAGATGACCGGCAACCCGGTCGCCTCGACGATCCACGCGGGCTGCCCGAGCTGCAGCGTCCCCTTCGCCTCGCCGTCGTGTACCCAATGGTGGACCGTCTGCCCGTGGCTGACGACGAGGTCGGCGGGCAGCAGCTCGGCGGCGAGCTCCGCCGACGCCTGCCCGATCAGCTGGTCGAGCTCGCACAGCTCCCCCGCCGTCGTCGGGCCCAGTGAGGCGTGCAGCCGTGCGCGCACCTCGTCCGGCCACGGCCGCTCGATATGACGCAGCGGCGACATCGCGACCGCACTGCCGTCCCACTCGAGCTCCCCCACCGCCGCGTCGAGGCCGTCCATTGACGTCCCCGACATCAACCCGACCACCCTCATGTCCCGAGCGCGTCCCGCACGCGTCCGTGGGCCCGATCGAGCCGGACGGCGGCCTCGGCCGCGTCGACGCCCGTGAGCAGCGCGACGATCGCGGTCTTGGCGTTACCGCCCGCGGCGGCGAGCGCGGCGGTCGCGGCCTCCTCGTCGACGCCGGCCGCGTCGCGGACGATCCGCACCGCG
>DATKFA010000058.1:0-2341 GCA_035511715.1 Candidatus Acidiferrum sp.
GGTCCACGCCCTGGCGGAAGCCGATCCCGTCGTTCTCCCGGATCAGCCGCCAGCCGAAGACGAGGGTCAGCACGCCGATCGGCATGTTGATGAAGAAGATCCAGTGCCAGTTGGCCCACTGGGTCAGGAATCCGCCTGCCAGCAGCCCGATCGAGCCTCCACCGGCGATGACGAGCGTGAACACGCTCATCGCCCGTGCTCGCTCAGCCGGCTTCTGGAACTCGGTGACGATGATGGCGATGATCACGCCCGCCGAAAGCGACCCCCCGAGCCCCTGCAGGAACCTGCCGACGATGAGGTTCTCGCCGCCCTGGGCAAACCCGCTTCCGATGGAGGCGACCGTGAACAGGAAGACGCCCGCGAGGAAGACCTTGCGGCGCCCGATCAGGTCGCCGAGGCGCCCGGCAACGAGAAGAAAGCTGCCGTACGCGATCAGGTAGGCGTTGACAACCCAGGTGAGGTCCGCCTGGCTGAAGCCGAGGTCGCGCTGGATGTTGGGCAGCGCGACGTTCACGATCGTCGTATCGACCATGATCATGAGCTGGCCGAAGCAGACCACGACCAGAGCCGCCCACCTTCTGAGATTTGAGTTCATAACCGCCTCCAAAACAATCGAACCGAACTTAGGATGATCACTATAACAGGATCATTACCATCCGTATTGCATGGAATATCAGGAAAGCGGGAACATTAAGAGTCAGTGATAAGATCGATGAACGTGAAGAACGGTGAGTCACGGCGTGACGGCGGCTTCGTCTCCCTGCTGACTCAGATCCACAAGGCGCTCAACCGGAGGACCGGCGAAGAGCTACTGGGCATGCGGTTCAAGCCCTACATGACGCTGGGTTACATCCGCGACCACCCCGGCACGACCCAGCATGAGCTGGAGAGCGCTCTTTTCATGGACGCGAACAGCGTCGTTTTGATCCTGAACGAGCTGGAAGCCGCCCAGTATTCGATGCGACGGCGCGACCCCAACGACCGGCGCAGGCACATCGTCGAGCTGACCGCGTCAGGAAAACGGGCGATCGAGCGCGCAGACAAGGCGCGCGAAGGCCTCGAGGACGAGGTGCTGCGGAACCTGACGGCGGAGGAGAGGAGAAATCTTCGCGAGCTGCTCGAGCGGGTGCTCGAGAGCGTGCTGGCTACGTCTGAAGCCCGAGCCTAAGCTAGGCCTCGATGGGGGACCGCGGACGCTACGACTCGGCGATGTTCTGGCTGCCCTTCGGGACCGCCGCGGCGGTGATCGGCCTGGCCCTGATGACCATCGGCGTCACGCGGCTGCCGGCGAACGCCAACGTGTTCGACAGCGTCTGGTTTGACGTCGGCCTCGGGCTCCTGGCCATCGGCGCACTGCTTCTCCTGTGGTCGCTCGTGCTGTTTGTCGGCCACCGCCGCGAAGCGGCTCAAGCCACGTCAATGGCTGATCCCGCGCAGGCCAGAGACCTGGACTGGAAGAGCGAAGCGGTCCGCGGCTATTACAAAGAGCGCGAGAACCTGTTCAGGACCTGGCAGAGAGACCGGCAGGAAAAGAGAGCCAGGCGCTAGTTCAGCCGCTCCAGGATCATCGCCATCCCCTGGCCGCCGCCGACGCACATCGTCTCGAGGCCGAACGACTTGTTCTTCTCATCAAGCCCGTTCAGCAAAGTGCAGAGAATGCGCGCGCCTGTCATGCCGAAGGGGTGGCCGAGCGCGATCGCGCCGCCGTGCGGGTTGAGCTTGTCGCTGAACGGGTCGACGCCGATGCCGCGTGCCGATGGAATGACCTGGGCCGCGAACGCCTCGTTGATCTCGACGATGTCGATGTCGTCGATCGTCATCTTCGCGCGCTTCAGCGCCTGCCTGGAGGCGTCGATCGGACCGAGACCCATGAACTCGGGCTCTAGCGCCGACAGCCCGGTCGAAACCACGCGGGCGATCGGCTTGATGCCAAGCTCCTTTGCCCGCTTGTCTGACATCACGACCACCGCGGCCGCCCCGTCGTTCAAGGGACACGAGTTGCCGGCCGTGACGGTTCCGTTCTCGCGGAACGCCGGCTGCAACGTCGCCAGGACCTCCATGGTTGTGCCGGGCCGAGGGCCATCGTCGCGCGTGAAGGTGCTGCCGTTGGGCAGTGGGACCGGGATGATCTCGCGGTCGAAGAAACCGCCGTCTCGGGCCTTGACCGCGGCGGCCTGGCTCTTCACCGCGTAGCGGTCTTGCTCCTCGCGGCTGATCTTCTCGCGCCGGGCCACGTTCTCCGCGGTCTGGCCCATCGCGATGTAGATGTCGGGATATTCCTCGGAGTTGCCGGGCACGAGCTTGGGGTTGTAGGTGTCGGGAGGATCGGGGTAGCCGCTGC
>DATKFA010000059.1:0-2062 GCA_035511715.1 Candidatus Acidiferrum sp.
ATCACGAAGTCGATGCGCGAGAGAGTCGGCTTCCCTCCCCAGTAGCTCGGGTTCGGCGCCACCGAGATGTGGTTGTCCTTCACCATCTCGCTGACCTTGAAGGGTCCATTCGTGACCAGGGTCAGCGGATTTGTCGCCCACCTGTCGCCGTTCTTCGCGACGACGTCAGTCCGGATCGGAGCCGACTCGGGCATCGCCGCGAGCCACACGAACGCGGGGTCGGGCCGGGCGAGCTGCACCTGGAACGTGTAGTCGTCGACTGCTTTCAGCCCAAGCGTGTTGAGGGCGCTGTCGATGCTGGCCGCGTCCCTCTGCGGATCGAGCAGCGAAACGCGCTGGCCGTTCAGAACCGCGTCCGCAAAAAGCGTCTCGTTCGGCGCCGCCAGTCGCGGATCGATCAAGCGCTGCCACGCGTAGACGAAGTCCTGGGCCTTGACCGGCGTGCCGTCCCAGTACCTGGCGTTGGCCCGCAGGTGAAAGACGTACGCGGTGCCGTCGCTGTTCGCTTCGAAGCTCTGCGCCGCGGCAGGAACCACGCCGCTCAGGTCGTTCCTGGGTTTCAGAAGCGGCTCCGAGATCGCGCGCAGCACGCCGGTCTCGTACGGGTGAGTCGGATCCGCCTGGCCCGGGTCGAGCGTCGACGGCTGATCCTCGATCATCAGGCGCAGCACCTGGTCTTTCGCGAGCTTCGGGCCGATCGTCACGCCCGTGTCGCAAGCCGTCGCCGCGAGGAGCAAGACCGCGAAGGCGCAAACCAGCGTGCGGCTGAGAGTCACCAGCTCATCATAAAAAGCTTCCGGCAGCATGCGCCGCGGGCCTTTGGCGTCAAACGCCCCAAAATTCCGGCCTGCATCGGTGCGTCTGGCGCCAAACGTCCGGAGCTGAGACACATAAAAAGGGGCCACCCTGGCGGGCGCCCCCTTGTGCACGTACCGATGACTCTAACCCAAACCGGGGCCGTTGGGAACGGCCCCGGTCAGGTTTCCTAGACCGAGAGAGTCTCCAGGTCGATCGGCTCCTCCTCGAGGACCCGCGCCGCCTGCTCCCTTTGCTTCTTGTAGTAGTCGAGCCCCGTCCCGGCGGGGATCAGCTTGCCGATGATCACGTTCTCCTTCAGGCCGCGCAGGCGGTCGACCTTGCCGGAGATTGCCGCCTCAGTCAAAACTCTGGTCGTCTCCTGGAAGGACGCGGCCGAGAGCCACGAGGTGGTGTTCAGGGCCGCCTTGATCAAGCCGAGCAGCACGGTCTGCGCGGTGGCGGGCTCCCCGCCCTCCGCCAGCGCCCGCGCGTTGGACTCCTCGTACTCCCACTGCGAGACGATCTCGCCCGGCAGCAGTCCGGTGTCGCCGGCCGAGTCGATGCGGACCTTCCGCATCATCTGCCGCACGATCACCTCGATGTGCTTGTCGTTGATGTCGACACCCTGCGACCGGTAGACCTTCTGCACCTCGTCCACGAGGAACGTCTGCACGGCCTCCTTGCCGAGGATGTGGAGCAGCTCCTGCGGTGAGATCGAGCCTTCGGTGACCTGCTGTCCCGCCTTGATGGTCACCTTCTGACCGTCTCGGCGGTCGAGCTCCGGCCGGATGCGGACCTGGTGAGGGATTGCGTACTCGCGGATCTCCTCGTCCACCGTCCGGACCGTGATCTCCTTCGCCGACACCACGACCTTCCCGGCATGCCGCGTCCGAACGCCGTTGCCCTTGGGGTCGCGGGCCAGCTCCTGGCCCTCCATGACGTCGTCGCCCGACTTGACGAGCGACTCCATCTTGGCTTCGCGCGGGTACGAGACCTCGAACTCCTCGCGTGAGGTCACGCGCACCTTGCGCGATCCCTCCTGGCGGATGATCTCGAGCTCGCCGTCGATCTCGGAGATGATGGCCTTGCCCTTCGGGATGCGAGCCTCGAACAGCTCCTCCACGCGGGGCAGACCCTGGGTGATGTCGACTCCGGCGACACCGCCGGTGTGGAACGTACGCATCGTCAGCTGGGTGCCCGGCTCACCGATCGACTGCGCGGCGATGACCCCCACCGCCTCGCCGATCTCGACCAGCTTGCCGGT
>DATKFA010000060.1:0-3137 GCA_035511715.1 Candidatus Acidiferrum sp.
GGTCCAGGCCGGGACGGCGACCTTCGTCAACCCGAAGGCGATCGCGGAGGTGCACGACGGCATCGCGGCATTCCTCGAGGCGAAGGGCTTCTCTTCGCTAGCCGATCTGCCCCGGTATCTTCCTCGCGACTGATGTCGACCGAGATCCCTCCACGGCCCAGCCAGTCGGAAGCCCTGCAGATCCTTGCCACCGAGCACTGGAGCCTGCTTGCCACCAGGGCGCTGACCTACCAGGAATCACTCGGGAGGGTGAACATGTTCCTGGCGATCCTCTCCGGCGCGGTCATCGCGCTGGCGCTTGTCGCTCAGGCCGACCACTTCGGTACGGCCTTTATCTCGGTCGCGATCTTCATGCTCTCGGTTGTCTTCTTTGTCGGCCTCCTCACCGTGCGGCGCCTGCTAATGCTGAATCGCGACGATTACATGTGGGTGGTGGCCATGAACCGGATCCGCAACGCTTATCTCGCGCTGCATCCCGAGCTCGAGCCGCACTTCAGCACGAGCCCACACGACGACCTTGCCGGCGTGCTCGAGACGCTCGGCGTAGACGCGTTTGGCGCATCTCGGATGGGTTCCCTCTTCCATGGTCTGGTCACGCTGCCCGGGATGCTGGGCGTGATCGTGGCGTCGGTCGGCGGAGCGATCGGAGGTTTGATCGGGGCCGGCTTTGGCGCTCCTCCAGTGCTGGTCCTCCTCACTGGCGTCATCTTTTTCCTCGTAGCTGTCGCGGTGGTGGCGATATGGGGCCGGAGCTCTGTCAAAAAACCGAGCCCAACCCTCAAACCGCGCTTCCCTTCGCCCGGCAAAACGCCAACTTCGACCCGTTAGACCGTCACAATCCACTAGCCGTGCTGGAAGTAAAGGGCCTTGCCAAGAACTACGGAGAGGTGCTCGCGCTCAGAAACCTGACCGTCCAGGTCGAGGAAGGAGACTGCCTCGTCCTTCTCGGCCGCAACGGCGCGGGCAAGACGACCGCCCTGCGGTGCATGGCCGGCGTGTTGACGCCGACCGCGGGCACGGTGAAGGTCGACGGCATCGACTCCGCCGACGACCCGGCGGCGGTCCGCGCGCGAGTCGGTTTGATGCCGGAGGTGCCGGGCCTGTACGAGCGCATGTCGGCGCGTGCCTACCTCGACCACTTTGGCGCGATCTACGACATCGAACCCTCGACCCGGAAGCGCCGGATCGAGGACCTGCTCGAGCTGTTCGAGCTGACCGAGGCCGGCGACCGATGGCTTGGCACCTTCTCCAAGGGAATGCGCCAGAAGGTCGCGCTGATCCGAGCCACGCTGCACCGCCCGCGCCTGGTCCTCGCCGACGAGCCGACGTCCGCGCTCGACCCTGACAGCGCGCGCCGCGCCTGGGTCTACCTGAAGGACCTCCAGTCGGAGGGCTGCGCCCTGGTCATCTGCACCCACAGCATGGAGGAGGCGGAGCACCTCGCCGGCGACATTGGCATCATGTCCGGGGGTCGCGCCCTGGCCGTCGGCGACATGAACGAGCTGCGGCGCGAGTCAGGTCTGAAGACGCGGCAGGAGATCCGCGAGCTCCCGACCCTGCAGGACATCTACCTCGCGATCGTCGGCAACCACGGAGTGAATCAAGAGCATGAGCTGGCCGCAACTCGATCGGCGTAAGGCGGGGCTCGTTGCGAAGCGCGACCTGAGGGATGCGGTCAGCGAGCTCCGCCTGATCGTGGCCATGGTCGGGCTGACGCTGGCGATTCCGATCGCGGCGGGCTCCGGCGTGCGCGCCCTGGCGGTCTTCGGCGGCGGAACAGCGGTGGTGAACCGCCTGGCGCTCGTCGGCGCCTTCTTCGTGGTCTTCATCCCCGCGAGCTTCTCGCTCGTGCTGGCGCTCGAGTCCTTCGTCGGCGAGCGAGAGCGTACGACGCTCGAGGTCCTGCTCTCGACGCCACTGCGCGAAGCGGAGATCTTCGCGGGCAAGGTCGCGGCCGTGCTCGCCGTCTCGCTGACGCTGTGCTACGGCGGGCTGCTCGTCTACTGCCTCGTCACGTTTCCGGGGCTTGGCTACTTTCCAGTCGCGATCTTGCTTGCGCTCGCGCTCTCGACCATCTGCCAGGTCGCGGCGATGGTCGCGGGGGCTGTGATCATCAGCCTCAACGCGCGCACCATGCGCGCGGCCAACGTCATGGCGTCGTTCATCATCTTGCCGATGTCCGTCGCGCTCCAGGCGGAGGCAGCGCTCATCTTGCTCGGCCGCGCGGAGTTCCTCTGGGCGTTCGCGCTGTTGATGACAGTCATTGCGATCGCGCTCCTGCGGATGGGCTTCAGCGGCTTCTCGCGGGAAGCGCTCCTGGCGCGTGATGTCGGGCTGCGCCATCCGCTCCGGCGCGCCGTGCGAGCGCTCAACGCGAGCTTCGGCACCAGGCCCGCCTTTCTGCGACTGCTGTGGATGCGTCGCGCGCCGATGCTCATCGCGGCGCTCGGCTTTCCGTTGGGCGCGGCAGCGGGCTATCTCGCCGGCGCGTCGAGCGCGATCCCGTCGGCGGTCGTGAAACCCGTGCTGTCGAGCCTGGTCAGGTCGACCGGCGACGGCGGTCCGCTGTTCGAGGCGGTGGCGATCTTCAGCCACAACGTCGTCGCTTTCGTCCTGGTCGGGGCGCTGGCGATCGCGACCGCGGGATTGAGCGGATTCCTCCTCACCTTCGCGCCCGGATTCCTGCTTGGATTCGCGGCCGCGCTGTCCTCATGGACCATTGCACTGACCGGGATCGTGCCCAACGGCCTGGTCGAGGTTCCGACCGCCATCATCGCTGGAGGGTTGGTGATCCAGATCGGTGCGACCGCGATCCACATGGACGCACGGGGCGGATGGACCGCGCGAATGATCGGGGCGTTCGCCGACTACGTGCGGGCGCTTCGCTGGCTGGTGCCGGCGCTGGCGGTCGCGGCCGTGCTCGAGGTCTTCTTCGGCTGACCGAACACCTCGGGCGTCAACATCGAGATCACGACTAACGCCAGCCCTGCGATCAGCGCGCCGATCGCCATCGACCACGGAGCGCCAAACAGCGTTGCGATCACGCCGGCCTGAACGTTGCCGATCGGGCTCACGCCCGCGAACGCCTGCACGTATAGCGCCAACACCCGACCGCGAAGGTGGTCGGGCGTGATGGT
>DATKFA010000061.1:0-4014 GCA_035511715.1 Candidatus Acidiferrum sp.
GCGCATCCACGCGGGGGCGCGCGGCACGCGGCCGGTCAGGTAGTCGAACGCGCCCCCCACTCCCATCGCGACCGAAACGGCCAGGCGTGGGCGCAAGCGATCGATCCACAGCTCCTGGGTGGGAGCGCCGTATGCGACCAGCAGCACATCGGTCTTGTGGTCAGAGATTCGCCGAAGTGACTCCTCGTCGCCGGACGCGCGAGGGTCCCCAGGGTACGCGGCGACCTGGAGCCCGGGGCTCGCAGCGGCGAGTCGGACCGCAAGCTCGTCCGCGACCCCGGGCAGTGCTCCCAGCAGGAACAGCCGGAAGCCGCGTCGGGCGCACACCGCGGCCAGCGACGGCACCAGGTCGGTCCCAGCCACCGGCTCACGGAGGGCACATCCCTGCCGCCGAGCGGCCCAGACCACACCCGTGCCGTCGGGTAGGCACAGGTCGGCCTCATCGAGGACCCGCGCGAAGTCGCGATCCCTCTGCGCACGCATGACGAACTCGGGGTTGACCGTCGCCACCTGGTGGAGCCGCCCGGACCTGACGAAGCCCTCGATCCGTTCCAGGGTTTCCTTTGTGTCCAGGCAGTCGACCCTCACGCCGAGGATTCGAACCTGGGTCAAGACGACTTGATGTCGAGGCTCGAGAGGACCACCGAAGGCATTGAATCACCCAGGTTGGCGATGAAGTCGTGGAGGGTTTCTCCTCCGCCCACACGGACCCGTCCCCACGTGTACCGGTTCGCCCGGCTGTGCATGCTCGTTCCGTCCTCGATCACGGCGGTGTCGTAGCCGAACTGTCCGAGGAGCTGGACGGTCTGCCACGTGTACTGGCCCGACGGATAGGCGAAGTCAACGACAGGGTGGCCGAGGAGGCCCTCGAGCCACCGCTTCGACTCCACCAGCTGGTAGGCCGCCATACCCGAGCTGACCCGTGCCATATCCGCGTGGTCGACGGTGTGCGACGCGATCTCGATGCCGGCGCGGTCCATCTGCAGGACCTGGTCGTGAGTCACGTACCGTCCCCGGTCGACGAAGCCGCTGACGATGTACGCGACTGCGGTGAAGCCATGGGCCTCGAGAATCGGAAGCGCGGTCGTGTACAGGTCCGCGTAGCCGTCGTCAAACGTGACCACCACGGGCTTCGAGGGCAGCGGAACCCTGCCGGCGAAGTACGCGCGCACCTGGTCGAACGTCACGGGATGGAAGTGGTTGGCGTACAGCCAGTCCATCTGCGCCTGGAAGTCCTGCGGCGACACCGAGAGCCGGTACCCGAGCATGTCGGTCCGCGTCGAGGGCGGCGTGCGGATGTAGTGGTACATGAGGATGGGCAGTCGCAGCATGCTCGCGCCGACCGGCACGACCTCATGCCGCCTGATGAAGTATTCGCGGCCGTCGGCGGCTTGCGCCGTCAGGATGGGCGCGAGCTGGATAGGCTGGCGCGGGGCGGCGGGCGCAGCAGGCAATGTCGAGTCCTGCGCCTGGAGCAGAAAGCCGGTGCTCAAAACCAGAAGCGTTGCCATCGCGACACGGACGGCAACGAGCTTCACGGTCGTTAGCTTAAGGTCGTCCAGGTGCCGCAGTCGAGGACGCGTGCCTTAACCATCGCCGTCGACGTCAACCCCGCGACACGAGAGGTGGTTACGGGCACTGAGAGTTTCACCCGTGAGGTCGGCTCACGTCTCGCCAAGGCCTCGCCGGAGCTGCGCTGGCGCTTCTTTGCTTCCAGGCCACGAGCCAATCTCGGCATGGATGTCGTGGTCCTGCCGTTCCCGCGCTTGTGGTCGCAGGTGCGTCTCCCCCTGGCCCTGGCGGCGGAGCGTCCCGACCTCGTGTTCGTGCCCGGGCACGTCATTCCGTTTGCCTGGCCGGGCAAGGTGTTGACGGTCGTGCACGACCTCGCGTTCGAGCGCCACCCGGAGGCGTACGCGTTCGCCGATCGAACGTACCTGCGGACCACTACTCGGTGGGCGGTCGCGCGCTGTCGCCTGCTCATCGCTGTCTCCGAGTCCACGAAGGACGACCTGGTCGCGCTGTACGGCGTCGCGCCCGACCGCGTCCGCGTTGTTCCCCTCGGCATCGATCAACCCTCATCCTCGGCGGCGCCATCGTCGCGGTTGACCGAGCTCGGCCTCAATGGGACGTTCGTCCTGCAGGTGGGACGCGTCGAGCGGCGCAAGAACCAGGCAGCCGCCCTCGCCGCGGTCGAGAGGCTCGAGGACGTGACCCTCGTCGTGGCCGGCCCAGAACGCGACGCCGGGCTTTCGGAGCGCCTGCGCAGCTCGACCCAGTGCCGTGTCCTCGGCAGGGTCGACCAGCCGTTCCTCGAGCTCCTCTACGAGCGCGCCGCCGCCGTCATCGTCCCGAGCCTCTATGAGGGGTTTGGCCTGCCGGTGCTGGAAGCGATGGCACGCGGCAAGGTTGTCGTGGCCGCAAAAGCGTCGTCACTGCCCGAGGTCGGCGGCGAGGCTGTCCTCTACTTTCATCCTTCAGCGACCTCCGAGCAGCTGGCGGGGATCCTCGACGTCGCGCTGAAGGATCAGGAGCTGCGCACGCAGCTTGCCCGCCTGGCCCGCGCCCGCGCGCGCAACTTCACGTGGGACAGAACCGCCGCGGGCGTCGCGGCCGTGATCAAGGAGCTCGTTTTGTAACGGCTTCGTCCAGCGCGCGCCAGGTCTCGCCCGCGGCGCGCTCCCAGCTGAATTGCGCTGCACGCAGAATCCCCTTGTGCCGTAGGTCGGCGGCGAGCTCGCTGTCGTCGAGCACGCGTTCCAGCGCCTTTCGCCATGCCTCGGCATCGCCGGCAGGAACGATGAGGCCGGCATCCTGCACCACCTCGGGGAGGCTCGAGCTGTCGGACACGACGACCGGCGTGCCGCACGCCATGGCCTCGAGCGGCGGCAATCCGAAGCCCTCGTACCACGCCGGGTGGGCCAGCACCCGCGCCAGGTTGTAGTAGGCCGGCAGCTCGTCCGGCTCGACCGACTCGCGATGATGCACCCTCGGTCCGAGTCGAGCCATCTTGTCCCTGATCGCCTCATACCGCCATCCCCAGGAGCCGACCACGACCAGATCGGGCCGGTCGCGCATCAGCACCCACGCGTCGAGCAGCGTCTCGAGGTTCTTGCGCGGCTCGATCGTCCCGACGAACAGGATGAACCGCTCTGGGAGCGCGAGGCGGGCGCGCGCCTCCGCCCGCTCCTCGGCGCTCATGGGGCGCAGCCTCTTCGACACGCCGTGCGGGATGACGTGGATGCGCCCGCGGTCGAGGCCGAAAAACTCCTGGATATCCCTGGCCGTCGACTCCGACACCGCGATCAGGACGTCAGCCCGGAGGACGGACCGCGGAACCACGATCCGCGTGCTCAGCGGCTGCCGGGGCGGAAACCACCGAGGGTTGCGGTAGATCGCCAGGTCGTGCACCGCGATCGCCGACGGGGTGCCGATGCGGCCCAGCGGCAGGGCCCCGGCGGGTCCGAAGTAAACGTCGGGCTTGAGGCGGCGAATCTCAGCCGGCCACCGCAGATGCCGGCCGATGAGCCGAGCCTGCGGCAGCAGCCGGTAGTCCGTGTTCGGGGCGTACATCACCGCGCCACGAGGACCAAAGACGATGAGGTGGCTGTCAGGCCGCTGCACCGCCATGGCGCGAAGGATCTGCGTCGTGTAGACGCCCACGCCGGCGCGGGGACGCTCGAGGCCGGATCCGTCGACGACGACGTCGAGGTGCGCGTGCACGGGGATCTTCAGCGAAGGTAGGACTGGTTTCGTTTCAGCACTTCGAAGTTTTCCAGCGCCAGGCCGGTGCCGCGCACGACCGACGTCTGCGGCTCGTCGGCGATGACCGCCGGGATGCCCGTGTGCATGGAGACGTAGCGGTCGAGCCCGCGCAGCTGAGCACCGCCGCCGGAAAGCACGATCCCACGGTCGAATATGTCCGCGGCGAGCTCTGGCGGCGTCTCCTCGAGCACGTCGCGAATCGCGCCGACGATCAGTCGCAGCGGCTCCTGCACCGCCTCGGCGATGTCG
>DATKFA010000062.1:0-3010 GCA_035511715.1 Candidatus Acidiferrum sp.
TTGGCGACCTGAAAACCGATGCCCCTGTTGGCCCCGGTGACCAAGGCAACTGGTTTGTCCTGCATAACAAATCTCCCCTTGATCGAGCTGGCGGGTGGTGGGCTGGATTTGTGTGGCGGATGCACGTTGGTCCGCCTGGGCGTGCCGCTCACCTTCACGTCGGTTAGTCAGAAGCAACGGGACCGATGGTTGGGACCGAACGTCGGTCCCAAGCGCCTCGTTGCAACCGCGAGGGGTCCCGGCGTCGGGCGGCCGTCCGTCGATGGCCTAGAGCACGGTTGGCCCGGTAGCGTCGGGGTAGTCGGTGCTGAATGCCATCTCTTTGCCGGCCTCGTACTCGGCGCGCTGCATGTCGAGTTTCACGCCGATTCGCCGGTGGGCGTCGCTGCCGAGAATCACCCAGTGACGGGCTTCGTCTGAGTTGACGACGTGGTAGATCGCGGCGGCGGCACGGGCGGGGTCGCCGGGCCACATCTCAGGGGTGAGTGTCTTGAGCATCTCCCGGAACGCTCCTGAGGTTGCCGCGTAGTCATCGATCGTCGTGCCGGAGAACTTGGTGCGCGTCTCGAGGCCCGTGCGGAAGGAGCCTGGTTCGACCAGGAACGCGCGTAGGCCGATCGGCTCGAGTTCTTGCCACAAGGCCTCGGTGAGGCCTTCGAGCGCGAACTTGCTTGACGCGTACCAGCCGTTGACCGGGAGGCTGGCGATCCCGTCCATTGAGGAGATATTGATAATCGTGCCGCGGCCGCGGGCGCGCATGCCGGGAAGCACCTGTCGCAGGAGCGCGGCGGCGGCGAAGAAGTTGACCTCGAACTGGGCGCGGTAGTCCTTTTCCTCTTGCTCTTCGATCGCGCCGATGAAGTCGATACCGGCGTTGTTGACCAGAATGTCGATCGCGCCGAAGCGTGCCTCGGCCTGACTGATGGCGTCGGCTCGTTGCTGCGGATCGGTGACGTCGAGCGTGAGCGCGAGGCCCGCGTCCGGGTAGCGCTCCGTCAGAGCTGACATTGGCTCCAGCGTCCGTGCCGCGGCCACGACCTGATCTCCCTGTTCAAGGACATACTCCGCGAGCGCGTACCCGAGCCCGCTCGATGCGCCGGTGATGAGCCATGTCGATCTGTCCATGTGACCTTCCTTTGATTCAGTCAGTGTTGACGGTGAGAGCCGGCCTGTCGGTCGGCGCCTATGCCGCTGACGCGCTCTGCTGCGGAAAGTCCGCGGTTGCGCTGAGGTCCGCCCACTGCTCGAGCTCGGCCGCGCGCTGCGTTGCGGCGTCCCGTGCTTGAGCGACGGCGCCCGCTCCGAGCAATAGCCGGCGCGGCGGGTCGTCAGATCCGACGACCTCAACGATGATCCGCGCGGCCCGCGCCGGATCCCCGGGCTGCGTTCCGTTGGTCCGCTCCCGCATGCGGTTGATCTCCCCAACGCTCGGCTCGTAGTCCGCGCCGACCTCGTGCAGCCGCATCGAGGATCCCTGCCAGTCGGTGCGGAACGCGCCGGGCTCGACGATCATGACCTTCACGCCGAACGGCTTGACCTCGTTGGCCAACACCTCGGAAAACCCCTCCACCGCAAACTTGGCCGCCTGGTAGGCACCCATCCCCGGGGTGCCGCCGACGCGCCCGCCAACGGACGAGAATTGGACGAAGGTGCCGGAGCGTTGCCCGCGGAGCACCGGTAGCGCCGCACGCGTGACATTCACCACCCCGAAAAAGTTCGCCTCGATTTGGGCGCGGAAGTCGTCCTCATCCATCTCCTCGATCGCGGCGCTGTTGGCGTAGCCGGCGTTGTTGACGACCACGTCGAGTGCCCCGAACGCGTCGACAGCCGCCTGTACCGCGGCCCGCGCGGCCGTGGGATCGGTGACATCGAGCGCGGCCGCCCGACCACGATCGCCGAACCCGGCGAGCAGATCGGTCAGCTGCTCAGGGCGCCGGGCGGTCGCCAGCACCCGGTCGCCGCTCTCCAGAACCGCTCGCGTGAGCTCGAGCCCGAACCCCCGCGAGCTGCCCGTGATCAACCATGCTCTGCTCATCAGACATCTCCGATCTAATTAAACAACCGGTTATATATGGAGTCTTTCAGGTCCGGCTCACGATGTCAATAACCGGTTAGATAGATAGAATCAGCCCGATGGCGAGCGATAGCCGACCCGAACGGACCCGCGACGCAGCACGCACCAAGCAGCGGCTCCTCGACGCGGCGCGCGACGAGTTCGCCGAGTACGGCATCGCCGGCGGCAGGGTCGAGCGGATCGCGGCCGCCGCCCGATGCAACAAAGCGCTGATCTACGCCTACTTCGACAGCAAGGACGCACTGTTCGACGCGGCCTTCGCCGCGCACGTCCAGGCCCACCTGGACCGCGTCAACTTCGACGGCACCGACCTCCCCGCCTACGCCGGACGCCTATTCGACATCTTCGAAGACGACCCAGCAGTCATCCGACTGGCCTCCTGGTACCGCCTCGAGCGCTCCAACGGCCCGGGACTCCCTGCCGTGATCTCCGCGAACCAGGCCCGGCTGGAAAAGCTCCGCCAAGCTCAAAGCGAAGGCAAATTGACGGATCGATGGGACGCAACCGCAATCCTCGTCCTCGTCCAATCGATCGCCAGCGCCTGGGCAACACTGAACCCAGAGTTCAGCGCGACCACAGCCCCCGACCGCACGACAAGAAGACTCGCCGTCATCGACGCCGTCTCACGGCTAATCGCAGCCGACTGAGACTGACCGAACAAAGGCGATTGAGGCGCCTGTTCGTCGCGGAAGCTCGGCGGGGATTCGGACGAATACGGCCGGCTCGCCGCTGATCCGGCAACCAGCGACATCGTGGCAATTCTGGGCGCGGTGCATAGGCAGAGCCGACCGATCGAAGGCCTCTCGGGACGATCGTTTCGCGCGAAAAGCAGAGTCACGGTCTCGTCGTCGCCAACCTCGGACATGGCGACCCCGACCGGACAAAGGCAGCCATTGGACTCGCGGCCACGGTGATGCCCGCGCGATGACCGTTGCA
>DATKFA010000063.1:0-8988 GCA_035511715.1 Candidatus Acidiferrum sp.
AGGTCATGGAGCGCATCAAAGATCTGATGGCCAAACAATCCCCTCAGGTTCGGCGAGAGGTCGAGCTGACTAACGTCCCTGTGGTCGCTTCTCAAGCTGAGAGATTCCGTCAGCGCCTCGGGTTCTGGACGGCGAGGGTGAGCGAGCTTGAGTAGCCGGCTCGTGGTTGGGTCGGCAACCCTGGAGCAACGCCTGCAAGCGGTGCGGAACAAACGAATGGCGTGGCGACTTTCGCGTGCTGCGACTCTGGCCGTTTGGGTCGCCGTTTTGACCGCGGTCGTGATCGTTGGGGTCGCGGGCCTGCTCGACGGTCATTAAGTCACGATGGATCGAAGTCGCCCCATTGGGGCAGAGGAGTGACGATGGACAGAACACCTCCTGGCGACGTCACGGCTGAATCGGAGGCCTTGCCCGGTGAGAGGCGCACTCGTCTCAGCGGTGCCTGGACGGCAGTGGTTGTCGGCCTCTTGGCCCTGGTCGTGATCCTCGTGTTCATCCTGCAGAATCAGCAGAGCGCCGAGGTGTCCTTTCTAATGTTCTCGGGTCACCTTCCTCTTGCCGTTGCTCTGTTGTTCGCAATGATCCTGGGTGCTCTGATCGTGTTCGCGTTCGGGGCCGCCCGACTTCTCCAGCTTCGGATGGTGGCAGGCCGGGCACGCCGCAAGGCCGTCAGCCCAGATTCTCCGACCTCATAGACAGGTTATCGAGCGCCGGAGGCCGACCGACTCCTCGTGGCAAGAGGGCAATCGCCATGCGCTGCATACGGTCAGCTCAGCGTTCGAGCACCGGGTTGCGCCGCAGCCTGATGGCAAGGTGTCGATCAGCGGCGGTGTTTCTGAACAGCCGCCGAGGCCGCCTCAAAATGAGGGGGCCGCGAGAGCAAAGCTGGAGCGGGAGACGGGGTCCAACGCCCCGAGTACCAATCAGGTCGTTGAGATCCAATACCGGCTAGGCTGAGGGAGTCGAAGAGTTGTGCAATGGCGGGGCTTGATTCGGCAGCGTAGCCGATCAACTTGGGCATCTCGCCACCTAGGATTTCGGGCCAGGCGCGCCGCGTGGAGGGCATCGATTGACGCTGGACCGAGAATGGTTGACGGCAGTCATGGCTGAGGTGCTCGTTTGCGCGAGCCTGGCCGGCTGCTCGTCGTCGGGCACCGGGACTGGTGTCGGCTCACCTGCGTCAGCCTCATCCACGGCCACATCACCAATCCATCTCTTCTATTCGGCGAACTTCATGGATCCGACCGCCATCACAGCGGGGCCAGATGGCAACCTGTGGTTTACGGACGCCGAAACGCCGGATCAGATCGGCCGGATCGATACGTCGGGTGCGATAACTGAGTTCGCCGACCCCAGCCTCAACAACCCGCGCGACATCACGGCAGGGCCGGACGGTGCGCTCTGGTTCGCCAACCTGGGCACCAAGAAGGCGACGACCTCCGGCAGCATCGGGCGTATCACGCCGACCGACTCTTTCAGCAACTTCAAGGCATCCTTTGTGCACCTGCCGGCGAGCATCACCGCAGGTGCGGACGGCAACCTCTGGTTCACTGATGTCCAGGGCGTCGGCCGCATGACGCCGCAGGGGATGTTCAGGTTCTTCAACAAGAATCCGATGCTCGGTGTGGGGGGCGAACCGAAAGACATCGTGAAAGGCCCGGACGGCAACATTTGGGTGGCCACGGGCGTCGCGCTAGGCGGAAGCATCGCCCGGATCACTCCATCCGGCGTCGTGACCAACTTCACTGACCCGGGAATCGCCACTCCTTTGGGCATCACCCCCGGTCCCGACGGCAACGTGTGGTTCACCACCGCCACCAGCGAAGTCGGCTTCCACCCAGCCATCGGCCGGATCACGCCAGCCGGGGTGATCACGCTTTTCACCGACTCGAAACTCTTTACGCCCAGGGGCATCGTCGCCGGGCCAGATGGCAATCTCTGGTTCACCGACGAGGGAAACCACAGCATCGGCAGGGTGACGCCAGCCGGAGTCTTCAGCTATTTCAAGATTGAGGGGTACGGGCGGCCTACCGACATCGCTGTCGGCCCTGATGGAAACATCTGGTTCACTTATCCGTCATATTCCATCCGGGGCGGCATCGGTCGCCTGAACATCTCGTAGACAGGACGTCCGGGATCTCGCCAAGCAGGAGCCAAGCTGGAGCGCCACGCGCGCGGTCAATCCCGCGCGCGACATTCAAGTAGGGCGTTCCCGTCTCCCGCGACAACGAGGCGAAGCCGAGTTGGAGCGGGAGACGGGCTTCGAACCCGCTACCTCGACCTTGGCAAGGTCGCGCTCTACCAAGTGAGCTACTCCCGCTCGGCTAGAGGTTCGATTCTACCCGCCGACGCTGTACGGCCAATCGCCCCTCCGGCCGCTTCGCGGCCACCTCCCCGCCAGCGGGGAGGACTAGGCCGATCGCCCCTCCCGCCGCTTCGAGGCCACCTCCCCCGCGAGTTGGGAGGACTACGACAGTGGAGTGCGGCAGGGGATCGCCCGGCGGCCCCAGTGGTCGCGCAGCGCGTTCGCGCGCATCGCGGACTCGTGCAGGCGCGTCCGGTCCAGCCGCCCGGACAGCACCGCGGCTCGGACGGCCGCGACGGCTGATGCCTCATTCGCGGGGTAACCATCGCCGAGCAACAACATGTCGTTGCCGGCGGCCAGCGCCAGCACCGCTGCCTCCTGCAGCGACCAGCGCGCGCCGATGCCGCCCATGCTCAGCGAGTCGGTCATGATCACGCCGCCAAACCCAAACTGGGTGCGCAACCGGCCGACAATCGACGGCGAGAACATCGCCGGCATCGATCCGCCATCGAGCGAAGGCACGTAGACCGCCGTCACCATCACTGCGTCGGCGCCGGCGGCGATGCCCGAGGCAAATCCGGGAAGCTGAGTCGCCGTCCACTGGGCCAGAGAGGCGTGGTCTGTCGGGATCGCTTCGTGCGGATCGCCGGCCGCGCCACCCAATCCTGGGAAGTGCTTGAGCGTCGCGCCGACGCCGCCGTCGTGCAATCCGTTTACGGCAGCCGCAACCAAGGGTGCAACAACCGATGGCGACGCGCCGAACGAGCGCGCGCCGATGACGCCGTCGAGAGAGTTGGTCCGCACGTCGGCGACCGGAGCGAGGTTCAAGCCGACGCCGGCCGTGCGCAAGCCTGCTCCGTTCACTGCCTCGAGAGCGCGCACGCGATCCGCTCCGTAGGGCGCCATCTGCAGCGGCCACGGTGGCACCGACGCCGCCTTCATATTCGCCAGCGACCCGCCTTCCTCGTCCGTCATCACCAGCAGCGGATGCCCGAGGCACTCGCTCGTGGCCAACGCCGTCAGGCGGTCGGACCATTCCTTCATCCCCGCCGGCGTGCCGCCGAAGTTAGAGGTGAACAGCAGCGCGCCGCCTACCTGGTCCTGGACCAGGTAGGGCCGGACCGAAGACCAGTCCAGAGCTCCGCGCCACGAGAAGACCATCACGGCGCCGATGTCGCTGTCGAGCTCGTTCTCGGGGTTCGACGTCGCTTCCGGCGAAGTCGCCGGTATCCACGTCGGAGTGGACACCGCGGCGGTCCGAGGAGCGGTCGACGGTCGCCCGATCAGCACGAGCCCCGATAGCACCACGACAGCCAGCAAGGAAGCGAGCCGGGCCGCGCTCCTCCTCCCCAAAACGCGGCCAGTCTAGCGGCGGAGGCGGTACCTCAGCGCGATCGCGATCATCCCGACCCCCCACAGAAGAGCCATCAGCGGCAAGATGAGAGTTCCGTTCATCGCCGGCCAGCCGATGCTCTCGAGAAACCCGTAGCCGAACGTCAGCAGCGCCGTGGCCGCCAGCGAGAACCCCAGCGCCTGCACCTGCACGCGCTTGTGCACCTCGTCGAGTCGCGACAGAGCGCGCACGAAGAGCCAGATCACGATCCCTGCGGGCAGCACGGGTACGGCCGCGATGAAGTAACGCCAGGCGACGGCGCCATTTGCCTGCAGGACTGTGACGGAACCGACCAGGATCATCAGAAACGCCAGGAGCGCGAAAGCAAACTGGATCTGGGCCTTGTAGGTGGTCCAGGCGGACATGGGCGTGATCGCCGGCGAGGCCGGCGGGGACTCGAACGCAAGCGGGGTCGGGACCTCGGTCCTCACAAACGGCGAGGCCGCGTGGGAGAACAGGGGGTCGATCGGCGCGTCCGGGAACGGGTTCTGCTCGCCCACGGCGGGCAATCCTAACCCGTCTTCGTTCCGCGATCGACGGTTTACGGTGGGATCCCTAAGAACCGACCAGGCCGGATTCGTAAGCCAGGATCACGGCCTGGACGCGGTCTCTCAGCTCGAGCTTGTCCAGCAGGTGGGCGACGTGGGTCTTTACGGTCGTCTCGCTGACGTGAAGGCGCGCGGCGATCTCCGCGTTGGTGAGGCCCCGGGCAACTTCCTCCATGACTTCTCTTTCGCGGTCGGTGAGGGTCTGGAGCTCCTTTGACCTGTTGGTCGTTCGCTCAGGCCTCTTCGCGAATTCCTCGATCAGCTTCCTGGTGACCGAGGGCGCGAGCAGCGCATCGCCCTGCGCCACGACGCGGATCGCCTTGATCAGGTCTTCCGGCGGCGCTGCCTTGAGGAGGAACGCGCTTGCGCCGGCGGCGAGGGCGTCGAAGACGTACTCGTCGAGCTCGAAGGTGGTGAGGATGACGACCTTGGTGATGTCGCTCACCTGCCTGGTTGCCGCGATGCCGTCGAGGTGGGGCATGCGGATGTCCATGAGGACGACGTCGGGTCTTTCCTTTCTTATGAGGTCGACCGCTTCTCGGCCGTCTTGCGCCTCGCCCACGACCTGCATGTCTGACACGGACTGGACGATCATGCGGAAACCAGTTCGGACCATCGCCTGGTCGTCGGCGATCGCCACGCGAATCAATTGTTGTACGGAAGCCTCGCGTGCACGGTGAATCCGCCCAGCGGCGACGAACCCGTCCCCATCTTGCCGCCAAAGAGCGCCACGCGCTCGCGCATCCCGATGAGCCCGTGGCCCGTTGCGGGGCCTTCGCTCGGACCGTTCCCGTTGTCGCTGACGGTGAGCGCGATGCCCTCCTTCTCGTAGTCGATCACGACCTCGACGCGGCTCGCGTTGGCGTGCTTGAGCACGTTGGTGATTGCCTCCTGGACGATCCGGTAGGCAGAGAGATCGACGGCCGCGGACAGTGCTCTTGTTTCGCCGGTGACCCTCAGGGTTACCTCAATACCGGCATCGCGGGCGGGCTTGAGGAGCGTGTCGACGTCCTGAAGGGTCGGCTGCGGAGTCAGCGGTGCATCGGGCGACTTGCGCAAGACGCCGAGGAGCTTGTTGAGCTCGGTGAGCGTGTCGCGGGCGCCCTGCTCGATCGAAGCCAGCGCCTCCTTGTCGGAGCTACCGGCAACCCGGGCCGCGCCTGCCTGGATGGCCATCGCGCTGACGTTGTGCGCGACGACGTCGTGCAGCTCGCGAGCGATGCGGAGGCGCTCACCCTCGGCCGCCTGTTCCCGCTCGTCGCTGTGGCGGGCCATCAAGTCCTGCATGAAGCTGCGGCGGGAGCGTACGTAGTCGCCGACCACCCACGCGACCAGGGACGTGGCCCCCGATGGGATCAGCTTGCGGGACGTCTCGAGATCGTTCAGGAACAGCAGGGCCACGCCGGCGACGACCAGCGTGATTGAGGCGACGGCCACCCACAACCTCGCCCTGCTCGGGCCATAGACGGAAACCGCGTAAACGGCGAATACGAGCCCGGGACTTCCGGCCTCTCGATCGGGCGTGATCGCAAACGCGATGACGGAGATGACGATGCTCAGCAGGAGGACGGCCACCGGCTGGCTTCGCCGCCAGAACAACACAGCCGCCTGGAGGGTGATCAGGCCAAGAAGCGCCGCGATCACCGAGTGCCGGTAGAACGAACCGAGGAGGCTCAGGCCGCCAAAGACGAATGTCAGCACAACCACAAGGGCGTCGATGAGGCGCGGCCGGCCCGCGATCCATGACCACGGCCGGCCGCGAAAAGCCTGTCCAGAGGTGTTGGCCGCTATGTGACGTCCCTCACGCGCTGGAGTCCGGCGGAGACGATCAGCATCGCCACGAGCCACCCGAAGAGGACCAGCAGCGAGTGCTCGGTGCTGATGGTGACCGCCTTGACGTTGCCAAGATGGCCGATCAACGCGGTCGAATTCTGGCCGACGAAGAGGTCCCCGATCCACTTGTAATCGCCATTGCTGACCTGGTCGATGAAGCGAACGGCGATGATCTCGACGCTCAGCAGGTAGACGACGCCGATGCCTATCGCCGCCGCCGACTGCCGGACGGCGACGCCGAGGGCCATGCCGATGGTGCCGTTGACGATGAAGATGAGCCAGATCGCGCCGAATCCCTTGGCGATCGCTTCAAGGGTCGGCCACGTGATGGAGTGGCCGTTGGCGGACGCGATCACGGCGCTGTAGCCGGCGCCGATCGCAAAGAGGATCGCGGTCAGGATCCCCATCCACGCGCTGAAGACGACGAGGCGGCCGACCCAGGTGGTCAGGCGGCCGGGTCCCTGGGTGAAGACGGTCTTGAGGGTGCCCCATGAATACTCCGAGCCCGCGAGGATGGCGCCCAGAACGATCGCCATGGCCGCACCCAGCGGGAATCCGGCACCCATCACGTTGTTGACGAAGTGGTCTGGGTAGAGGCTGGCGAGGGTCACGGCCCTCTCGCCCGCACCAGGGTGCGTCGCCAGGTACCAGTTGCTGCTGAAGACGAGCACGGCGACGCCGCCGATGAGGCCCGACGACACGAGGAGCGCCGGCCGGAAACGGTTCTTACGCCACTCGGCTTTGATGGTCGCGATCATGACCCTTGCTTCTCCCCTGTCAGCTGGAAGAAGACTTCCTCCAGCGATCTTTCGAACGGGCGCAGCTCGCTGACACCTATGCCGGCGGAGACAAGCTGGCGGTTGATCTCGGTCGACTGCTCGGGCTTGACCTTGATATGGAGCGCGCCGTCTTGCGTCGAGACGGCCTCGTCACCGAACATGGTCGCCAGCACCTGCTGGGCTCTGTCCATCGGCTGAGCCCGCACGAGCACGCCCTCCTCGCCGATGAGGTCCTGGACGGTCGACTGGCGGACGAGCTTGCCATTGCTGATCACACCGACGCGGTCGCAGATCTGCTCGACCTCGCCGAGCAGGTGGCTCGACAGCAGAACAGTGCGGTCGCCCTGGCCGATGTCCTTGATGAGCTTGCGCATCTCGGCCATGCCCTGCGGATCGAGCCCGTTGGTGGGCTCGTCGAGGATCAGCAGCTCAGGGTCCTTGAGCAACGCGGCAGCGACGCCGAGGCGCTGCTTCATTCCGGTCGAGTAGGTTCCGAACTTCCGGTGCGCGCGGGAGCTCAGCTCGACGATGTCGAGAACCTCGTCGACGCGCTTGTGGTCGACACTCGCGAGGTCGGCGACCACGCGGAGGTTCTCCCGACCGCTGAGGTACGGATAGAAGCCCGGCGACTCGATCAGCGAGCCGATCCGCTTCAGCCCTGCCGGGTCGCCTGGCGAGTGGCCGGCCACGGTTGCCGTGCCCGAGTTCGGCCGGATGAGGCCGACGAGCATGCGCAGGGTCGTGGTCTTACCCGCCCCGTTGGGGCCGAGGAAACCGTAGACCTCGCCACGCCGCACGCTCATGTCCACGGAGTCGACGGCAAGGACTCTGCTGCCATATCGCTTGGTGAGACTGTGGGTCTCGACGATCGCGGTGTTATCCATGCGGCTCAAGGTAGGCCGCGTCGAGCGCCGCGTCGTCAGCCGCGAGATCGATCTTTGGGCTCATCCTCGAGGAGGATGGGCCGCTAGGCGATTGCACCCAGGAACTTGCGGCAGGCCTGCTCGCATTGCCTGCAAGCAGCGGCGCAGACCCGGCAGTGATCGTGCGTTGGGGCATGGCGCTCGCATTCGTCGCCGCAGCTCTTGCAGATGGCAACGCAGGACTCGACCAGCGGCCGCACCACATGAGCGTCATATTCGGCGGGTCGGCTGAGAACCGCAGCCGTGGCAGTGCATATGTCGGTGCAATGCAGACACAGCCGAACGCACTTGACCATGTCGGCGAGGTCGTCCTCGCTCAGATCGGCGTCTGTGTCGACGATGCAAGCCTGGATGCAGTCGTTCAGGGCATCGATCGTGTCGCCGAGGATGCCGCGGTCGAGACCAGGACCGTGCGCATACGTATCCAGAACCTGTCTTGCGTAGCTCATCGCGCCCTCCAATTTGCACTCCACGAGCCGACGTCGGCCGTCAGGCCGACCACATCACCGACACGGTTAGTGTGACCATTGCGATGGCGGGGCGCGGGCGGCCGGTTTGAGCCGAGAGTTCGTCAAGTTCTGGCTCGGGCAGAGCGTCTCGCTGGTCGGCAACCAGTTCACGCTGATCGCGCTGCCGATCGCCGCGGCGGTGACGCTTCACGCCACCGCATTCGAGATGGGCCTGCTGGGGGCGATGCGATTCGCGCCCGGAATCCTGTTCGGGCTACCGGCGGGGGTGCTCCTCGACCGGACGCGCCGCAAGCCGATTCTGGTCGGCTCGCAGGTGGTCAGCGCGATCGCGCTCGGCACCATTCCCGGCGCGGCGCTGATGCACGTGCTCACGATCGGTCAGCTGTATGTGGTCGCGTTCGTGGCGGGCGTCGCCGCCACCGCGCAAGGGATCGCTCTGCCCTCGATCGTGCCGACGCTCGCCGGCCGTGACCGATTGGTGCAGGCCAACACACGGATCCAGTCGAGCCTCACGGTCTCCAACCTCGTCGGACCCGGCCTCGCCGGCGCGGCCATCCAGGCTTTCACCGCGCCGATTGCGATCGCCGTCGATGCGACCACCTTCGTGATCGGAGCCGTGATGACGGCGTGGACCCGCGTCAGCGAGGTGTTGCCGCCGCCGTCGGGGCGCAGAACCTTCGCGGACGTGGTCGAAGGTCAGGTGTGGATGTGGCGGCAGCCGCTGGTGCGCGCCGTCA